>JBJXDT010000096.1:0-4491 GCA_046153505.1 Methylophilaceae bacterium
TTTTGTCTGTTTTAACCCAAATTATTCCCTAGTTTCTTACAAACCGCATGCGGGGTCGCGTGCAATTAGGGAAACTATAATGAATAAAAGCATCATCTCAAGCTTAATCGGCTTGTCTTTAACAACAACCATATATGCAGCAGAGAATATTGAGTTAGACGATCTCGTCGTAACAGCTGCTCGCGTACCTCAGCCACGTGAGAGCGTGATTGCGGATATAACGGTAATAGACCGCGAAGAAATAGAACGTGCTGGGCAATCATCACTCATTGAATTGCTGCAAAGCCAGCCCGGCATTCAAGTAAGTTCGAATGGCGGCGCAGGACAAACTACCAGTGTGTTTTTGCGAGGTACCAATCCTGGCCAAGTAGTGGTATTAATCGATGGGATGCGCATTAGCTCTGCGACAGCTGGCACCACAGCATTTGAGAACATCCCAGTAGCGCAAATTGATCGAATTGAGATCTTACGCGGTCCCACCACCAGCCTATATGGGCAAGACGCTATAGGAGGCGTCATTCAGATATTCACAAAACGCAGCGAAGGGTCGCCTCAATTAAGCGCCAGTGCAGGTTATGGCAGCTACAATACGAAAATCGCTGCTGTAGGCTTGAACGGAAGGCTTAGAGATACCAGTTTTTCGGTCAATATTTCAAGTGTCGATACCGATGGTTTTTCTGCTTATAAGACCCAAAACCCGCAATTTAGCGATGATGATGCCTATCGAAACTTCGCCTTTTCAGGTGCGCTTAAGCAACAGCTAGCCCAAGGCCATGATATTGGAATTCAACTTTATCAAAGCAAAGGTAGCAGCCAGTTTGATAGCCGTTCTAATACAACGGATTTTTCTGACTACGTCAAACTCTTACAATTTAGCTTTGCGCTGGTGAGTCATAACCAATTTACCTCAAACTGGCTATCTACGCTAAGACTTGGTGAAAGCTATGATGACTATAAGAGTTTTCAAGAATTTGGCGATAGCCGTTTTAAAACCAAGCAACGCCAATATGCTTGGCAAAATGATGTCACCTTGCCTTTGGGTACGCTGACCGTATTATTCGACAGGCTCGAGCAACGTTTAAAATCTAGCACGCAGTTTGATAAGACGAGTCGCGATACAGATGGCATTATGCTTGGCTATTTGGTCAATGTTGGTAACCACTCACTACAAACCAATGTGCGCGATGACCATAGCGGTCAATTTGGCTCACACGCCACTGGTGGTTTAGCTTATGGCTACAATTTAAATGAAAATTGGCGAGTAACTGGCAGCTACGGCACCGCATTTAAAGCACCCACTTTTAACGATTTATATTACCCATCAACACCTGGTTTTCCGCCTGCCAGCAATCCGAATTTAAAGCCTGAAGAATCAAAAAGCTTTGAAGCAAGCCTTCGCTATGAGGATAAAACGAGCTCAGCCAGCATCACCGGGTTTCATAATAAAATCAAAAATCTCATTCAGCTAGACAGCAATTTTACCCCTTTTAATTCGAGCAACGCCTTGATTAAAGGCGTCACGTTAGCTGGCGCTCATCAAATTGATCATTGGCAAGTAAAAGGCAACATTGACATACAATCGCCCAAAGATGAAGCAACTGGCCATTTGCTGGCCAGACGTGCCGAGCATTTTGCAAACCTTAATATTGCCTACGAATGGAATGATTGGCGTTTTGGCACTGAGATTACTGCTTCGGGCAAGCGTTTTGATAACTCGGATAATGTGAAAAAATTAAGCGGATATGCTTTAGTCAATTTCACCACAGATTATAAAATTAACCAAGAGTGGAAACTGCAAGCACGCGCTAACAATATTTTGGACAAGGATTATGCGCTTGCTTATGATGGTAACTTTGCTTACCAAACGCCAGGTGCGAACGTGTTTTTTAGCATTATCTTTTCACCAGATAGATAAATAAATTATGCACACTCTATTGGGAAAAATCACTCGATAAGAGTTACAATAATAGTAAGTTTAATAAGGAATTACTTATGTTTGCATTCAAAAACAAAAGCTTTTGGCAAGGTTCGAGTTTAATTAGCTTAATTTTACTCACTCGCATGAGCCATTTTGGTTACCATGTATACCTGCCGGACGCCACATTAGCCGCGTTATTACTTGGCGGTTTGTTAATCCAAAGTAAACGTTGGCTGGGACTGGCTATTGCCTGCGCTTTTGCCATGGATTTTTATGCGCTAGGTTTTAAAGGCGTTTCTGACTATTGCATGTCACTCGGTTACTGGGGCTTGATTCCTACCTATATAATGGTGTGGGCAAGCGGCCGCTGGTTAGCAAAAAGAGCAACTAACACAGCTACAAAAGCCAGCGTAGCCTTTGGCGTCTTCAGCGCTGCCTTCGTGTTATCTAATGCATTTTGGTACGCATTCTCAGACAAAGTTGCGACTATGTCCATTTTGCAATTCAGCCAAGCAGTTTCAAAATACTATGTACCTTACATGGGCTATTCGTTGATGTATCTAGGTTTTGCATGGCTAGTTGCACAAATATGGATCAATGCAAAACCACTGAATGCACAGATAGCTTAACTAAATGTGGTTCTTTAAATGCCGCTTATCTCAAGCGGCTTTTTTTATCTTGAACGTGAAAACATGACGATCCATCTTATACTAGGTGGCGCTCGCTCAGGTAAAAGCGCTTATGCGGAAAGCCTAGCTACGGCAATCGATTTGCCTGTTACCTATATTGCAACTGCCCAAGTTTACGACGACGAATTTAAACAGCGTATAGCTCACCATCAAGCTCGCCGCCCAAAGCACTGGCAATTAATCGAATCGCCTTTTAACTTAGCCGAGACTATACAAAAAGCTGATGATGAAAACACATGCTTAATTGTGGATTGCCTTACCTTATGGATTGCTCAATGTATTTGCCCTGATTGCACCAAGCCCGAAAACCTTAGTTGGCAATCGGAGCGAGATGCTGTGTTATCGCTTTTACCCACCCTTAAAGGGAACATTATTTTTGTGAGCAATGAGGTTGGAATGGGGATTGTGCCTTTGGGCGAAATTAATCGCCAGTTTCAAGATGAACAGGGCCGCCTAAATCAGGCGGTAGCAGCATTAGCAGACAAGGTACTTTTCATTGCCGCAGGACTTCCAATAAAATTGAAAGGTTAATATGGAATTTGAAGTAAAAGGTGAGTTTATTGAGTTGTGTAATTTGCTAAAACTCACTGGCATCGCCCAAAGCGGCGGCCAAGGTAAAGCGATGGTGGCGGATGGTTTGGTGATGGTAGATGGGGAGATAGAGTTGCGCAAAACTGCAAAAATCCGCACGGGGCAAATTGTAGAATGCTTCGATACAAAAATTACACTTGTTTAAATATTGCTGTGATGCCGATTGACGTAATTGACTTTTGGCACGCTGCTACCAAACTCCAGTTGCGTGAGGCTGCCATAGTCAATAGACATACGAAATAACTTTTTAAGCGGCATATCCAATACATGCGCTACCAATGCGCGAATCATTCCGCCATGCGTAACTGCAAAAATATTGCCATTTGGATGTTGATGTCGCATATTCTCCAAAAAACTTAAGCCTCGCTGCTGTAATTGACTAAAAGTTTCGCCATTTGGAGGTGAGATATTGGCATAATCGAGCGCCCAAGCATCAAAAATATCGCGCGGTATATCATCCCAAGTTTGCATTTCCCAATCGCCAAAATCTAGCTCTTTTAGACGAGTATCCGTTTGCGTATCACCCATATTTAATCCGCTTGCTAGGCGAGTGCAGCGCTGCAATGGGCTCGTGTATATTGCTTCAAATTTCGTATCTATCAGTGCGGTTTTCAGCGTTGCCAGCTCCTGCGGAAAACTCGCCGCGACGTCTATATCGCTTTGGCCATAACATATGCCAGAGGCTACTTGCAAAGCTGTGTGACGTATTAAAGTGAGCTTCATATGCGCATGCTCCAAGGCTGGCAAACAAAAGCAAGCACACCCAAATAAAATGCGAGCTCGGTAATTTGCTGCGTAGCGCCTAGGGTGTCACCTGTGTATCCGCCAATATTTTTTAAAATTTTTGCCCGCCACCAAAACCAGCTTAGCACTGTGGGAAAAAGCGTCATCATCAAGAATTTGCACACTGTTAAAGGCGTATGTTGGCTAGCTACCAACAATACAACAATTACGAAGAATGGCAACAAGCCAAAAATATTTGCCAGTAGCAAATGACTGCTTTTAATTTCCGTTGCAAGCGGCTTCGCTTTACCAGTCGTTTTAACATAAGATGCGGTCGCCATTACCCAAACTGCGCACAACCGACTAAGGGCGTGGCCTGCAACTAAAACCAGAGGAATGAAAGTAACGTTAAGTAAATTGAGTGTTTGATATTTGGCAAATAGCATCAAGCACAAAGCAACTGCGCCATATGTGCCTATGCGAGAATCTTGCATAATAGTGAGTATTTGCTCTCTCTGCCAGCCTCCACCCAAGCCGTCTGCGCTATCTGCCAAGCCATCTTCGTGGAAC
>JBJXDT010000097.1:0-7726 GCA_046153505.1 Methylophilaceae bacterium
TGAGCATTTGAATACGACTAATTAAGGTGACACCGTGAGTTACTAATGGGATAACTATTAGCGCGCTCATCATATAGCCCAAATACAAGGGAATATGAAAAGTAAGTTCTAGAGCATAAGCCATAATGGCAGCTTCTAAGGCAAATAAAATAAATGTAAAGGAAGCGTAAATAAATGAAGAGATTGTCGAGCCTATGTAGCCAAACCCTGCACCACGTGTCAGCAAATCCATATCCACGCCATACTTAGCGGCGTAATAGCTAATAGGAATACCCGTAGTGAAAATAATTAGGCCAACGGTAAGAATTGCCCAAAAGGTGTTAATAAAGCCATAGTTCACCAAAATGGTGCCGCCAACTGCTTCTAGCACCAAAAATGAGATAGCGCCAAATGCTGTATTTGATACACGCAAAACTGACCATTTACGGAATGATGCAGGAGTAAATCGAAGTGCGTAATCTTCTAAGGTCTCGTTTGCAACCCACGTATTGTAATCGCGGCGTATCTTCACGATACGTTGCGTTGCTTCACCACCAGTTTTAATTGGCGTAGATATTTCTGCCGTTGCCAAATGCACTCCACTGAATTTATTAATTTTTATAATGTTTGATATGGCTTTGCATTTATTAATGCAATAACCATACCTAGATTTAAACTATCCCATAAGTAGTTTAATTGGACTCAGAAAGTAAAGATGTACGCAATATTGCGTATATGAAAAACACAAATAAAAAAAGCGGGGAAACTCCCGCCTATTAAGATTAAAATTAGCTGCTTTTTAGATTAAATTAAGCATAAATCCACCTGCAACGAACATGAGAATGGCCAAACCATTTTGAACTGATTTCGCCGCTCGCATACTCATTAGGCCGCTGAATAAGCCTAGAACGTGCAGTAAGCCTGTTGACAACAACATCCCAACTAATGGAGAAACGGCATGCTGTAACTCAGCGCCATGTGCCATGCCATGCATCAAAGCGAAACTGGCTATAAGTCCAACTCTCGTAAAAGCTGGTAACTCAACACTTAAACAAATCAATAAGCCCATTGCCATTACACTTGCCGCAATTGCCGTTTCTAGCCCAGAAAAGCCAATACCTAAAATACCTAGACTAGCACCAATCAACATCATCAACATAAACGTAAGCGGCAATTGCCAGCGCGCTTTACCGCCGATTTTAGCTGCTAAAACACCTACTGCAAGCATCACTAATAAATGATCCCATCCCGTTAGGGGGTGTAAAAAGCCTACAGAAAAACCCTGCATGTCATGACCAGGATGAGCGAAAGCTAAACATGAATTAATTGATAGCGCTAATCCTAATATAATTTGTTTTTTCATTCAAAATCTCCTTTAAAGCATTAACCCTTGTTTTTCAATAAACTGCACAATTTCTTCTAGGCCCTGATCAATTTTTAGGTTGGTAAAAATAAAAGGGCGTTCACCGCGCATACGTTTTGCATCTACCGACATCACATCAAGTGAGGCGCCTACCAGAGGTGCCAAATCGATTTTGTTAATAATGAGCAAATCTGACTTTGTGATGCCAGGCCCGCCTTTACGCGGTATTTTTTCTCCAGCAGCCACATCAATTACGTATATGGTTAAATCTGATAGTTCGGGGCTGAACGTGGCGGCTAGATTATCCCCACCACTTTCTACAAAAACAATATCTAATGTTTTAAAGCGCTTGCTTAGTTGATTGACTGCCTCAAGGTTCATTGAGGCATCTTCACGAATTGCTGTGTGCGGGCAACCGCCTGTTTCTACGCCAATAATACGTTCTGGAGACAAGGCCTCATTACGCGTTAAAAAGTCTGCATCTTCTTTGGTAAAGATATCATTTGTCACAACGGCAATGTTGTATAGATCGCGCAAACGTTTGCATAAGGCCAAAGTAAGTGCGGTTTTTCCAGAGCCTACCGGGCCACCGATACCAACGCGCAATGGCTCTTTAAACTGCTTGACTTCTGGCGTGGGTGTTGCAAATTGGGTGTGTATTTTCATGATCTAAATAAGCGACTATATTGAGTTTCGTGTAAGCACCCAGCAATGCTGAGTAACGGATTAAAATTACAGATTTCATCATCTTTTAGCGACATGGCTTGTCTCACTAATTCAGGCAAGGTTTCACCGAGTTCGAATAAAATTTTCTGCCCCGCCACTTGGCCTAATGGCACCGATTTCATAGAGACGCTGACTTGGTTTTCTAACCAACCCCAAGCATAGCCTTGTAGCATGTCACGCGCGGGGACTTTCCAAACCTGAGCCACGGCTGCATAAACTGTGGGAAATGCTGGGGTTTGCAGTTGATTGATATTCGCTAGTAAACCCTCTGGTAATTCTTTTAAGTCATTGAGCAAACGCACTAAGGAATAACCCATTTGCTTGGTTTCTGCCAAAGCTTCTGCGGTATCGCGCCCTGCTAGATAAAACTCATCCCATGCTTGTACGGCCGCGATATCATTTTGCTGCCAAGCAAGATGTAAACGATGCAACACAGGCAACTCAAAATTAGCTTGGTAAGTCTTTAGCACGTCGCCTATCCAAGTTTTTGCACTGTTTAAGTCGTGCACATCACCACACTCTATCGCCCACTCTGATCCTTGCGAATAACTATACGCACCTACCGGCAACATGGGGCTAGCCAGCTGTAATAAGCGGCTGAGTGCTAAATTACTTGCCATGTTTTAGCCTTAATGCTGGACGTATATTAGCAATCGCATCTTCGTCAGTCCCGTGGCGATGACCACCACCATAAGCCCCAGCTTCTGGCTCAAATGGCGCAAATGTTTCAGCCACTTGCATACCCAAACCCAATAGCATGTCTTTAAGCACATAATCTTGCTCTAGCCGCAACCAACCATCGCCAATTTGCAAAGGTACATGGCGATTGCCCAAGTGATACGCAGCGCACATTAAATCTCGTAGCGTAGGTGCAATCACATTATAAACAGGCTCTTGCGCGGCAATCACTTGGACCACGATGGATTTTCCATCCGTGTCGTCTTCAGACTTGAGCAAATCGCCACCGCGCAAAATAATGCCTCGTGTTAAAAACAGAGCCGCTTCTACGCCAGATGCCAACTTGACGCGCAAACGGCTTTTTTGACGCAGGTCAAAAGGCAACTCTAGAGTATCGTCAATATGGCCTGCGAGTAAAATTCGTTCAGTTAAGTGAATCATGTTTTTTTTAAATAGTCATTAAAATAAAAAGTAACGTTGTGCCATTGGCAACACAGTTGCGGGTTCACAGGTTAAATTCATCCCGTCTGCCAACACCACATACGTTTCTGGGTCTACTTCAATATTGGGCATCCAGTTATTATGTATCATGTCTTTTTTCTTCACATCACGCGTGCCTTTCACCGCCACCAATGGCTTGTTTAAGCCTAATGCTGAGACGGCGGGGTTTTGCAAAGCTGCTTGTGAAACAAAAGTGACTGAGGTTTTGAGCGCCCCACCAAATGATCCAAACATAGGGCGATAATGCACAGGTTGCGGCGTTGGTATAGATGCATTTGGGTCGCCCATCGCAGCAGCAGCAATCATACCGCCCTTTAAAATAGTAGAAGGTTTTACCCCAAAAAAAGCAGGTCGCCATAATACTAAATCGGCCAATTTACCTACTTCTAATGAGCCAACAATGTGCGATACACCATGAGTCAAGGCTGGATTAATCGTATATTTGGCGATATAGCGTTTAACTCTGAAGTTATCGTTATCTGCAGCATCTTCGGCCAAACTGCCACGCTGAATTTTCATTTTGTGTGCGGTTTGCCAAGTGCGGATAATCACCTCGCCCACACGTCCCATGGCTTGCGAGTCGGACGACATCATGGAAAATGCCCCTAGATCATGCAAAATATCTTCTGCGGCAATGGTTTCGCGGCGTATACGGCTTTCTGCAAAAGCAATATCCTCAGCAATAGCTGGATCTAAGTGATGGCATACCATCAGCATGTCTAGATGCTCATCAATCGTATTAACGGTAAATGGGCGCGTGGGGTTAGTGGAAGATGGCAACACATTGGCATAGCCTGCAGCTTTGATAATATCGGGCGCATGCCCTCCACCTGCCCCTTCGGTATGGAAGGTATGAATGGTGCGGTCTTTAAACGCACCTATAGTCGTTTCCACAAAGCCTGACTCATTAAGCGTATCCGAGTGAATCGCGACTTGTACATCCATTTCTTCTGCCACATTTAAGCAGTTATCAATTGCAGCAGGCGTCGTACCCCAGTCTTCGTGTAGTTTTAAACCAATGGCGCCTGCTTCAATTTGCTCTCGCAATGGGTCTGGAAGACTGACATTCCCCTTACCCAAGAATCCTAAATTCATTGGGAAGGCTTCTGCCGCTTGCAACATTTTATGGATATGCCAAGGTCCGGGTGTACAAGTGGTCGCAAAAGTGCCAGTGGCTGGGCCTGTACCGCCGCCTATCATGGTCGTGACACCCGACATCAGCGCCTCTTCAATTTGCTGTGGGCAAATAAAATGGATGTGGGTATCAATACCGCCTGCAGTGATAATCATACCCTCGCCTGCAATCACCTCTGTACCACCTCCAATTGCAATCGTCACATCAGGCTGAATATCCGGATTGCCTGCCTTGCCTATGGCTGATATATAGCCATCTTTAATGCCAATATCGGCTTTAACAATACCCCAATGGTCGATAATCAGCGCATTCGTAATCACTGTATCAGGAACTTCTGCAGACACTTTTTGGCCTTGTCCCATGCCGTCACGAATCACCTTACCACCACCAAATTTTACTTCTTCACCATATACGGTGAAGTCTTTTTCAACTTCTACCCATAACTCTGTATCCGCCAAGCGCACTTTGTCACCCACGGTAGGGCCGAACATTTCTGCATAAGCTTGTTTGTCTATTTTTGCAGCCATTATTTAAGTGCTCCCATGACTTTACCCGCAAACCCATACACTTTTCTATCACCCGCCAAAGCCACCAACTCCACAGTGCGTGTTTGGCCAGGCTCAAAACGAACGGCTGTTCCTGAAGCAATATTTAATCTAAACCCGTAGGCTGCTTGTCTATCAAAACTAAGCGCCTCATTAGTTTCAAAGAAATGGTAATGTGAGCCCACTTGTATCGGTCTATCACCTTTATTAGATACATTTAGCGTCACAGTCGCTCGGCCAACGTTCAGAGCAATGTCACCTTTTGCTACTTTCATTTCGCCTGGAATCATATAAAGCCTTTAAGGTATAGGGTGATGAACTGTTACCAATTTAGTGCCATCAGGAAAAGTCGCCTCAATTTGTATATCAGGAATCATCTCAGCGATGCCTTCCATCACATCTTCGCGCTTAAGCAAAGTTGCACCATAACTCATGAGTTCAGCCACAGTTTTGCCATCTCGCGCACCTTCCATAATGGCGGCTGAAATATAAGCAATTGCTTCTGGGTAGTTTAGTTTCAAACCTCTCGCTTTACGGCGCTCAGCTAGTAAAGCTGCAGTAAAAATAAGAAGTTTATCTTTTTCTCTTGGTGTTAATTCCATGGGTTAAGCTCTTTAAAATTCAGGTGTTCCAAATACGCGGCCTAGTAACTTCTCGCTTCGCATACCAAGGACGTAAAATTTGCCATAGACTCTCAAAATAGTGACGCGCACATTGTGCAGATTGTCCAACATAGCGCGCTGAAAATATAGCTGGCATTGCTGTGGCCGCATACTTTGCTTGCTCATCCAATGCTAAGCTAGGCTTTACTTCTCGACAAGCCACCATTAAATCCGCTGGCACTTCACCTGCCGCAATCACAAAACTGGCACTCACCACGTTCTCCCCTAAGCATGACAAAGATTTCAGCGTCATTAAATCAGGGCTTAAACGCGCGCATTCTTGCCATATCAGTTTATCATTTCTGCGAATACTAAGGCGTTGATGAAAATTTCCCATCAACCATTGCTCTGCTTGCGCTTGGCGACCAAAACATAAAATTTCCCATCCTGCATACTTGGCATTGGCAGTCAAAGCAATGTCCGCCGAAAATTCAACTTGTGATCCATTAAATAAAATGTTTTCTTGTGGCAACCATTCTAAGCATGCATTTTTTTCTAGACAAAACGCCAAATGCTGACTAGCAAATTGCCCATTCGCTTTATACCACTTGCCCGCACCTGGGGAGGTGAGCAATGCATGCGCATTTTCACCTATCTGCACATTTAGTGTAAGTGCATCACCTCCAGCCACCCCGCCAGGTGGGTGAACTAAAATGGCGTGACATACCCTTTCCCCCTCTGGATGCAAACTTTTTTGCACCACAAGCGGACCAACGTGATTTTTTTTTGCTAGAAATGTACGCCCTGCATCACGCTCAAATGCTAGATTCAACGTGGCCTGCCAAGCGCTGCTTGGCTTAGCTGTAGAGTAGTCTAGGGTATTTGAAAACGTTACATCATCCATGCCCTATAATGCCACGAAATTGCGCACATTTTCACTTTGCATGTCTTTTCCATAGCCATTTTTTACAATTTTTCCGCGCGACATCACCATGTAATGGTCTGCCAACGCTTCAGCAAAATCATAATACTGCTCAACCAATAAAATCGCCATGTCGCCCCGCGCTGTAAGCATGCGAATCACACGCTCGATATCCTTAATAATGGAGGGCTGAATCCCTTCTGTCGGCTCATCTAAAATCAACACTTTTGGACGGGAAACCAAGGCGCGTGCAATGGCCAACTGTTGCTGCTGCCCACCAGATAAATCACCACCTCTTCGGTGCAACATCTCCTTGAGTACGGGGAACATTTCAAATACATCCTCAGGAATTTTGTTGGCATGTTTACCCTTCACTACCGCCAAGCCCATTAGCAAATTTTCTTCCACGGTTAGCCGAGAAAATATTTCGCGCCCTTGTGGCACATAGGCCATGCCCATTGGGGCGCGGCTATAAGATTTACTTGTGGTGATATCTTTACCATCAAATTTAATTGCACCAGATTTAATCGGCAAAACGCCCATTAAGCATTTCAACAAGGTGGTTTTGCCAACGCCGTTGCGCCCCAACAAAACTGTACAAGCTCCCATGGGCACACTAAATGAGACATCACGCAGAATTTGACTGCCACCATAAAATTGATTGATTGAATTAATTTCTAGCATCTTAGCGTCCCAAATAAACTTCAATCACTTGCTCGTTACTTTGCACCTGATTCATCGTGCCCTCTGCCAGTACGCTACCTTGATGCAACACGGTGACTTTGCGCGCAATCATGTTTACAAACTCCATGTCATGCTCCACCACCATCAACGAGTGTTTACCCGCTAGACTATTCAATAGCTCAGCAGTGCGTTCTGTTTCCTCATCCGTCATGCCAGCAACAGGCTCATCCAATAGCAACAACTTTGGTTCTTGGGCAAGCAACATACCAATCTCAAGCCATTGTTTTTGTCCATGAGAAAGCAAGCCTGCACGCGTTTGATAAAGTGATTTCAAATTGATGGTGCTTAATATTTCTTCAATACGATCTTTTTGCTCGCCCGTCATTTTGCCAAAAAGTGAATTCCAAACGCCTTTGTTCGCTTTTATCGCAAGCTCTAAATTTTCGAACACACTATGGTTTTCAAATACTGTTGGTTTTTGGAATTTTCGTCCAATGCCTGCTTGCGCGATTTGCGGTTCTGTCATTTTGGAGCAATCTAAGGTTTGTCCAAAAAACACCGTGCCACTATCAGGCCTTGTTTTTCCTGTAA
>JBJXDT010000098.1:0-9614 GCA_046153505.1 Methylophilaceae bacterium
TTAAGCGGCTAGAGCGTAAGTTTCGTCGTTTGCGACTATACTTGTTTCAGCTGTATTTACGAGGTAATCTGAGCCTCGGTATGCCCTGCACTGCTTTGCAACCCACGTCGAAACCTGGTCAGCCCCATGTGTTTTAAAGCATTTAATTCAATTGTAAGACTTAAGCGAACTAGCAAAAGTTCGCTTATAACCACATTATACGCTAATTTCACATGAGGATTTTTTACTTAATGCGGCTGCAAGGTATTAAAATCAAGGAATGAAGACAGCAATCGAAAATCATCCAAAGTTATGGTTAGCATTGTTACCAAAACTGGATGCGTCAAGTAACAAATACTCACGCGGTGTTTCGATGGTTATAGGCGGGTTTCCTACCACAGGCGCAGCTCGCTTATCGGCTTTCGCAGCGGCTAGGGTTGGCAGTGGGCTCACTATTTTGGCTGTTCCAAAAGTTGCCTTTGCTATCTATGCAAGCGCTGTCACCAGCATCATGGTTAAACCGTTTGAAGGACTTGATGATTTCAATGAGATTGCGCAGGATTCTCGCATATCTTGTTTTTTAATTGGTCCAGGGGCTGGTTTAACGGCTGACACAAAACAACAAGTCATCTATCTACTCAACACCCAAAAACCAATAGTAATCGATGCAGATGCAATTACGGTATTCCAAAATAAGCTAGACACACTAAGTGGATCAATTCACACGAATTGCGTGCTTACTCCACATGAGGGGGAGTTTAAACGCCTGTTCCCTTTAGACGAGAATCGGGAAAAATGTGCGTTGCATGCCGCAAAAACTATTGGGGCAACCATAGTACTGAAAGGGCCAAAAACCCTTATCGCATCGCCAGATGGTAGCATTCTTGTTAACAACAATGCACCAGCCTCGTTGGCAACGGGAGGCTCCGGTGACGTGCTCGCTGGTTTAATTGCAGGATTGATAGCACAAGGCATGCCGCCCTTCTATGCAGCTGCAGCGGCAGTTTGGATACATACTGAGGCAGCAAACTTTTTTGGAGTTGGCCTAATTGCGGATGACTTACCGAACTTAATACCAAGCGTTCTCAAAACGCTATACGCGCAATAAAAGTAGTTATTTATTGTGAGCGCGCATAATGCGGCCTTTTTCGCGCTCCCAATCACGCGCCTTTTCCGTGTCGCGTTTGTCATGCTGCTTTTTACCCTTGGCTAAACCAATTTCTACTTTAACTCGCCCTTTGGAAAAATGTAAATCCAGCGGAACTAATGTATAACCTGCGCGCTCTACCTTACCAATCAATTTGGCAATTTCTTCATTATGTAACAATAGCTTACGGGTTCTTATCTTGTCTGGATGGATGTGCGTAGAAGCAGCTCCAAGCGGCGTGACGTGACAGCCAATTAAGTAAACTTCACCGCGTTGAATAATGACGTAAGCTTCTTTAATATTGGCGCGATTATCGCGAATAGCCTTCACTTCCCAGCCTTCAAGGACGATACCAGCTTCGTATTTTTCTTCTATAAAGTAATCGAAAAACGCTTTTTTATTTTGGGCAATGCTCATGAAATGCGACTAATGACTTAAAATATCTATTTTACGCTAGTTTGACTCGCTGACTAATAGAAAAACTGAATGCATAAGGTTGAAAAAACAGTATTGGTAAATCACTCGGCAACACAAATGTTTATGCTGGTAGACGCCGTGGAAGACTATCCAAAATTTCTACCTTGGTGCGGCGGTGCAGATTTACTGGAGCGCTCAGAAACAAGTACCAGTGCCACTCTACACATAAATTTTCATGGTTTAAAGCAAAAATTTAGCACGCAAAATATCAAAAACTCACCTCACGCTATGGAGATGCAGCTTAAAGATGGGCCATTTAAATATTTAGATGGTAGTTGGAGTTTTGTTGAGTTGCGGCAAGATGCCTGTAAAATTACGTTTAGATTAAATTATGAGTTTGCCAACAGCATGCTTGAAAAACTGATCTCGCCAGTGTTTAACCATATTGCCTCTACTTTTGTAGATGGCTTTGTTGCCCAAGCTGACAAGATTTATAAAGGATAAACCTTGCCAAATCAAAATATTACCGTGGAAGTCGCATATGCTTTACCACATCACCAGCTGATTATCCCATTGCAAGTGCCGCCAGAAGCTACTGCCGAGCAAGCAATTCAAGCGAGTGGTATTTTAGCTAAATTTCCAGAAATTGATTTAGACAAAAATCAAATTGGTATTTTTGGCAAACTCACAAAAGCAGACTCCGCATTGCGGCATATGGACCGCATCGAGATCTATAGGCCTCTGATTGCCGACCCAAAGGAGGTGCGCAAACAGCGCGCAGAAGAAGGGAAAATAATGAAAAAAGGCGGTGGGGAAATGCCTAGCAACTGATCCACATCAGCTGATTAGTTACAGTATTCGTTGATTTCTGCCTGTGTTTTTTCCACGCCTGCTTTTAAATCTTGGTCACTCATATATTCTCGCTCGCCTTTTTCGTTGACCTTATAAACACGGCCTCCTTGAGCATAAGCTTGGTTATTCGCCTTTGCTGCTTTACAATTTTCTGCCTTTATTTGCGCCTGTTTTTCCTTCTCTTCATTATTCTTTTTCTCAATTTCAGCATTTTTTTGACGTAGTTTTGCAGCTTCATCTTGTTTAGCGTCGCTGCTAGCACCCTCTTTATTTGGTGCATTTCTGTTAGCTGTACCGGCTGGCGTTGCCAATTTGGAGGTTTCCGTCACAGGCGCTAGCGGATCTTTACCAGTTGAAGTAGCTAATTTCTTTCCACCTACTGACTCTAATTTAACATTAGCAGGTGGCGGCGTATCAGAGTATCTCACCTTACCGTCTTTATCCCGCCATTTATAGACTTCTGCGTTGGCCAACAAAGGTAATGCCAACAATAGTAAAGTTGCAGTAAAAACTAATTGACGCAATTTCATAACAAACCCTTTTTAGTGACTGAATTTAAAAGTATTTTAAAGCTTTTATACTTGCCAATTCGATAACAATAGATTACATCAATATATCGACGTTTGACAATATAATTAAACGAAAATACTGAATATAGGTTGACACTTTTCTCTGTATTTACAACAGACGAATCCAGCACTCGCAGGAAAGTGCACAATTCTGTATAATCTCGTTTTGGAAATAAAGGATTAGTCATGCGTTTGCTGCAACAAGCTCTCACTTTTGATGATGTTTTATTAGTCCCTGCGCACTCGGTCATTCTGCCGCGCGAAGTCAATCTAAGCACTCAACTCACTCGTAATATCAAACTTAACATCCCGCTCGTTTCTGCTGCGATGGATACTGTTACAGAAGCGCCGCTAGCTATTGTGCTGGCACAGGAAGGCGGCCTTGGCATCATCCATAAAAACATGACGACTCAACAGCAGGCTTTGCATGTTTCACGCGTTAAGCGCTTTGAGTCTGGTGTAGTTAACGACCCTATCACCATTTCACCTGAAATGACTGTGCGTGATGTCATGGCGTTGACGCGCAAGCACAAAATCTCTGGCTTACCCGTGGTGGATAACGGCAAAATCGTAGGCATCGTCACCAACCGTGATTTGCGATTTGAAACCAACCTCGACCAAGCCATTTCAAATATCATGACACCACGCAACAGGCTGGTAACAGTGCGCGAAGGCGCCGCCAAAGAGGATGTGATTCACTTATTACATCAGCACCGCCTAGAACGCGTGTTGGTCATTGATGATAGCGACACACTTAAAGGCTTGATTACTGTCAAAGATATTCAAAAATCGAGCGATCATCCTTTTGCTTGCAAGGACAAACATGGCCGCTTACGCGTAGGCGCAGCAGTAGGCGTGGGAGAAGGTACAGAAGAACGCGTTGAAGCGCTTGCTGGAGCAGGTGTAGATGTGCTAGTAGTGGATACCGCGCACGGCCATTCGCAAGGTGTACTGGATCGCGTCACCTGGGTGAAAAAACACTTTCCGAAAATAGAAGTGATTGGTGGCAACATCGCCACAGCTGATGCTGCGCTTGCATTAGTAGATGCAGGTGCTGACGGCGTTAAAGTAGGCATCGGCCCTGGTTCAATTTGCACTACCCGTATTGTCGCAGGCGTAGGCGTACCTCAAATTAGCGCTATCGCAAACGTCGAAGCTGCGCTAAAAAAGTCTGGCGTGCCCTTTATTGCCGACGGTGGCATTCGCTTTTCTGGTGACATTTCAAAAGCGATTGCGGCTGGCGCTAACTCTGTGATGCTCGGCGGCATGTTTGCCGGTACTGAGGAAGCGCCTGGTGAAGTTGAGTTATTTCAAGGCCGCTCTTACAAATCCTACCGTGGTATGGGATCTGTTGGTGCGATGCAAAAAGGCTCTAGCGACCGTTATTTTCAAGAATCCGATGGCAACGCTGATAAACTAGTTCCTGAAGGCATTGAAGGTCGCGTGCCCTACAAAGGTAGTGTAGTTGCGGTTATTCACCAGTTGATGGGTGGCTTGCGTGCCTCTATGGGCTACGTTGGTTGCGCAACCATCGATGAGATGCGTAAAAAAGCTGAGTTTGTACAAATCACCAGTGCGGGCATGCGTGAATCGCACGTGCATGATGTGCAAATCACCAAAGAAGCGCCCAATTACAGGATTGACTGATGAATAGCCAATCAAACCAATATGTAAAGGAATCAGCTATACTTGGCACGCTGTTGCTGACAGGCTTGTTAGGTCTAGGCTATTTTATTTCGAATAGCATTTTAACAATGAAAGCGATGGAACGCACTGTTGAAGTTAAAGGCCTTTCAGAGCGTGAAATTAATGCAGATGTTGCAATTTGGCCAATCACTTTTAATATTGCTGAAAATGACTTAGTCAAATTATCAACTGTAATAAAAGATAAAAATACAGAAGTAATTAAATTTCTAAAATCAAAAGGTTTTGATGATTCCGAGGTAAGTATTTCTGCACCTTCTACCATTGACAAGTTAGCACGCGAGTATGACAGTGTAACGAACTCTGCTTTCCGCTATAGCGCAAGTTCGACTGTTACGGTGTATACAAATCAAGTTGAAAAGGTAAAGGAAGCGAGAACACAATTAGGTGAACTAGGAAAGCTAGGTATTGCGATTGGCAATGATAATAATGGCATGGGCACACAATATTTATACAGCAAGTTAAATGATATCAAGCCAGCAATGATAGAAGAAGCCACTAAAAATGCGCGCCAAACCGCAGAAAAATTTGCAAAAGATTCCAATAGTAAGTTGGGGAAAATTAGACGGGCAAGCCAAGGTACGTTTAGCATAGAGGATAGAGATTCGAGTACCGCATATATCAAAAAAGTACGCGTGGTTTCTACCGTTGAATACTTCCTCTCAGACTAATTATTACCCTTTAAGTTAAACAATTTTCTCATGGCGCCATATGACGCACTCTAAAATACTTATTCTCGATTTCGGCTCTCAAGTCACGCAACTTATCGCAAGGCGAGTGCGAGAGGCGCATGTGTATTGTGAAATTCATCCTTGTGATGTTTCAAGTGACTTTATAAAGGCCTTTGGCGCAGATGGCATCATCCTCTCAGGCAGTCATGCCAGCGTATATGAAGAAGAAACAGACAAAGCTCCACAAGTCGTGTTTGAACTGGGCATCCCTGTCTTAGGCATCTGCTATGGTATGCAAACCATGGCGCAACAACTAGGTGGTAAAGTAGAAGCTGGCGCAAAACGCGAGTTTGGATATGCGGAAATCCGCGCCAGAGGCCATTCTGCATTGTTTAAAGACATACAAGATCGTACGAACGCAGAAGGTCATGGCTTGTTAGATGTGTGGATGAGCCACGGGGATAAAGTAACCGAGCTGCCTGCAGGATTTAAAATCATCGCCAGCAATGAAACTACACCTATCGTAGCAATGGCGGACGAAGCACGACAATTTTATGCAGTACAGTTTCATCCTGAGGTAACCCATACAAAACTTGGTCAAGCCATGCTTGAGCGCTTTGTGCTAGAAATTTGCCAAGCGAAACCTGACTGGATTATGGGCGACTATATCACGGAAGCTGTCGCTAAAATCAAAGCACAAGTGAGCAATGAAGAGGTGATTTTAGGATTATCTGGTGGCGTTGATTCTAGCGTGGCTGCCGCCCTCATCCACCGCGCTATTGGTGACCAGCTCACTTGCGTATTCGTTGATCATGGCTTACTACGCTTGAATGAAGGCGACATGGTCATGGAGATGTTTGCGGGACGTCTGCATGCAAAAGTGATTCGAGTAGATGCAACTCAACAATTCATGGATAAACTTGCAGGAGTATCCGACCCTGAAGCCAAACGTAAAATCATCGGTGGCGAGTTTGTAGAAGTGTTTAAAGCCGAAGCCGCAAAACTCAAAGCCAGCGGCCAAGGCCACAAAGGTGCGACCTTTTTAGCACAAGGTACCATTTACCCTGATGTAATTGAATCTGGTGGCGCGAAATCTAAAAAAGCGGTCACCATCAAAAGCCATCACAATGTTGGTGGTTTGCCAGAACAACTCGGCCTAAAACTACTCGAGCCATTACGCGACTTATTTAAAGATGAAGTTCGAGAGCTCGGTGTAGCATTAGGTCTACCAAAAGACATGGTCTACCGCCATCCTTTCCCAGGCCCTGGCTTGGGCGTGCGCATATTAGGCGAAGTCAAACGTGAGTATGCCTTATTACTGCAACGTGCGGATGCTATTTTTATTGAAGAGTTGCGTAACACTACATGCGAAAAAACGGGCAAAACTTGGTACGACCTAACCAGCCAAGCCTTTACTGTATTTTTACCAGTTAAATCTGTTGGCGTGATGGGCGATGGTCGCACATATGACTTCGTAGTAGCGCTACGTGCTGTAGTTACTAGTGACTTTATGACTGCACACTGGGCTGAGTTACCATATTCGTTGCTAGGCAAAGTTTCAAATCGCATTATCAACGAAGTGCGAGGCATTAACCGCGTGGTATACGATATTTCTGGCAAACCTCCTGCCACGATTGAGTGGGAATAATGAGTCGCGGCTTTGTTAAAGAGGACGACTTAGAACACGCTGGAACTGACCTGCCAGAGCGACCAATTAGTGACTTGCCTAATTATGTAACCCCTCGTGGATACTCGCTTCTAGAGCAGGCAGCAGCAAAACTAGATGCAGAGCGCGCGCAATTAATTGGTCGTGACGATGACAGCTCAAAGCAAAAACTGGCGGTGATTGACCGCGATTTGCGCTATATTTCTGCACGATTAGAAAGCGCAATTATAGTCGATCATACCAAGCAAGCAAAAGACAGCGTGCTGTTTAGTGCGACTGTGGATGTAGAGGATGAAGAAGGCAATGTGCATCAATTCACAATTGTTGGTGAGGACGAGGCAGACATTGCGGTAAATAAAGTAAGTTGGGCATCGCCACTGGCGAAAGCCTTAATTGGTCACAAAGTTGGGGAAAGTGTCCTTTGGAAACGCCCTGCTGGCAATTTGAATTTAGAAATCATTAAAATAGCTTAAATTAATTTGGAAAGTTAAGTTACACATGTTAATCGCAAATAATATCACCATGCAATTTGGCGCTAAGCCATTGTTTGAAAACGTTTCTGTAAAGTTTGGCGATGGTAATCGTTACGGTCTCATCGGCGCCAATGGTTGTGGAAAATCTACATTCATGAAAATTTTGTCAGGCACATTAGAGCCGACTTCAGGCAATGTGTCGATTGACACCAATGAGCGAATGGCATTCTTGAAACAAGACCAGTTTGCTTATGAAAACGAACGCGTGCTAGATGTAGTGATGATGGGCCATGAAAAAATGTGGCAAGCTAATCAGGATAAAAACGCTATCTACGCTAATTTAGAAGCGACCGAAGAAGACTACATGAAAGCCGCGGAGCTAGAGCATGTATACGCAGAATATGATGGCTATACCGCAGAAGCACGCGCTGGAGAGCTTTTGCTTGGCGTTGGCATCCCTATCGAGCAGCACAATGGGCCGATGAGTGCAGTTGCACCAGGCTGGAAACTACGCGTATTACTGGTACAAGCGCTATTTGCGAATCCTGATGTGCTATTGCTAGATGAGCCGACCAACAACTTGGACATCAACACGATTCGCTGGCTGGAAGATGTTGTGAACAATCGCGATTGCACCATGATTATCATCTCGCATGACCGCCACTTTTTAAACCAAGTGTGTACGCATACTTGCGACATGGATTACGGTAAGATTACTTCTTATCCTGGCAATTATGACGACTACATGGAAGCCAGCATCGCCGCCCGCAATCAGCAAGCCAAAGACAATGCGAAAGCCAAGCAGCAAATTGCTGATTTGCAAGACTTTGTGCGCCGTTTCTCGGCAAACGCCTCTAAGGCAAAGCAAGCGACTAGCCGCGCGAAGCAAATCGACAAAATCAAAATTGAAGAATTCAAGCCATCAAGCCGTCAATATCCATTCATCCGTTTTGAGTATGATGAAAAAGAGAAATTACATCGCAACGCAGTAGAACTTATTAAGCTCAGCCACGGCTTTGACAAACCACTCTTCAATGATGTGAGCTTGATTTTCGAAGCAGGTGAGAAAGTTGCGATAATTGGCGAAAACGGTATCGGTAAGACGACGTTTCTTCGTTGCTTGGCAGGTGATTTAAAACCCAAGCATGGGGAAGTCAAATGGGCAGAGAAAGCCAATATTGGCTATTTTGCACAAGACCATGAATACGAATTTGAAAAAGACGAAATCTTATTCGAATGGATGGCACAGTATCGCAAAAGCAATGAGGATGACCAAGCAGTACGTAGCATGTTGGGGCGCTTACTCTTCTCTGGCGACGATACCAAAAAATCTGTCAAAGTGCTCTCTGGTGGTGAGAAAGGCCGCATGCTCTACGGCAAACTCATGCTGGCCAAAACCAATGTGCTACTGATGGACGAACCAACTAATCACATGGATATGGAATCGATTGAAGCGCTTAATACTGCACTGGATAAATATAAAGGGACCTTATTCTTCATATCCCATGACCGTGAGTTTGTAAGCTCTATCGCCACACGTATTTTGGAAATCAAAGCGGATGGCATTGTGGACTTCACAGGCAACTATGAGGATTACCTGCAAAGCCAAGGCGTTGAGTAAAGCTTAATTAAGCATGGCAATTAAAGCGACCGTGTTTAAAGCCAATCTGCAAATCGCGGATATGGATAGGCATTATTATGCGGAACATGCGTTAACGATTTCACGTCAACACTCAGAAACTGATGAGCGCATGATGGTTCGTCTGCTGGCATTTGCTCTAAATGCCCATGAGCACTTGGAATTCGGTCAAGGCATGACAGATGATGAATCGGCCGATCTTTGGCAAAAGGATTTAACAGGCATCATCAAACTGTGGATTGATGTTGGTCTACCTGATGAAAAACTTATTCGCAAAGCTTGTGGCCGGGCTAACCAAGTCGTGGTCTATTGCTATGGCGATCGTGCCGCGCAAATGTGGTTTGACCAAAATAAAAGTCAGTTTGAACGTCAAAGAAATCTTACAGTCATTAGCATCGCACAAGCCAGCTCTCAGGGAATCGCCTCACTAGCGCAGCGCAATATGCAGTTGCAATGCAATATTCAAGAGGGTCAGATATGGTTGATGGACGACAAAG
>JBJXDT010000099.1:0-7169 GCA_046153505.1 Methylophilaceae bacterium
CCGTGTTGATGACATCGCTCACGATTATTCTCGCGCTATTACCCGCCGCGATTGGCTTAGGTGCTGGTTCGGAAACCAATAAACCGCTTTCCATCGCCATCATCGGCGGGATGGCCTCTTCTACACTGCTCACTTTAGTCGTTGTACCTGCCGCGTATTCACTGGTGATGAGTGGTTTACAACGATTCAAAGGTGAATGGTAGTCATGCAGCAAATCTTGGTTTATGCAGATTCACTTTCTTGGGGCATCATCCCCAACACCCGTCAGCGTTTACCCTTCGACCAACGCTGGCCGGGGGTGATGGAGCTTGCATTAAGCACACATGAAAATCGAGTGCGAGTAATTGAGGATTGCCTGAATGGCCGACGTACCGTATGGGATGACCCCTACAAAGCCGGACGAAATGGGCTAATAGGATTAGCGCAGCGAATAGAAATAAACTCGCCCCTCGATATGGTAATTTTAATGCTTGGCAGCAACGACTTCCAGTCAGTACACAATTACAACGTATGGCATTCAGCACAAGGGATTGCTTCACTTATTCAAGCTATCCGTTCTGCTCCACTCGAGCCTGGCATGCCTGTGCCACCTATTCTGGTAATTGCACCTCCAACGATTGGTCTAGCAAAAGCCAACATGACTGAGAAATTTGCAGGTGCAATTGAAAAATGTGCAGGCATGGTAGCGGCCTATCAATCGATATGTGCCAATTCAAGTTGCTTCTTTTTTGATGCCAACAGCATTATCAATACTAGTAATATTGACGGGGTGCATTTGGATGCTGATGCCCATTTGGTATTGGGTCATGCACTGGCAAAGCTAATTCCCGAGTTGCTGAATCGCTAAACTCATAAAAGCTTTGCTCTAGTAGCTTCAACCAACTTCGCTAAATACTGTAAATTCAATCCGTCCACTTTTGGCTGCCAAAGTTCAGGTTTTTTAGGAAAGTCTTGGAACTCACCCGTTCGCTGATAACCCAGCTTTTCGTAAAATGCTATCAACTCATGACGTAGCGATATCACTGTCATGGTAAAGCCTACCGCGCGCCACTCTCTGCGGGTTAAGGCCTCTGCAGCTTTAATAATCTGTTTGCCATAGCCTTTGTTTTGCAAGGTAGGTTTTACCGCAATCATGCCGAAATGCGCAGTATTGCTACCCCCAATTGCCTGCCACTCGCAACAAATGGTGGCAACAATTTCATCCTTAAGTACGCCGATTAAAATAAAGGCATTTTCGCGTTTAATAATTTTGCCCACCTCCGCCGTTGTGGTGCGCAGGCCATCTAAAATATCGGCTTCGGTTGTCCAGCCTTTGCGGCTGGTTTCCCCGCGATAAGCTGAATTAATAAGCTTGGCTATTGCGTCGCATTCGGCCAGCTCGGCTTTATGGAAATTTAACATTCTACTTTCTTAAAAAATTTGGGTATAAGGAAGGAGTTATTTTTTGTAAGCAACACAGTTTGGCAACGAAGATTAAATTTATTTAACGAGTTTTTGTACAACAAGGCTGCCCACCATATCGCCTTCTACATTCGCGGTAGTGCGCAAGGTATCTAGTAGCCTATCGACAGGCAGTAGAATCGCAATCGCCTCAGCAGGTAAACCCACGCTTTGCAGCACCAATACCATGGTCACCATGCCCGCGCTGGGGATGCCAGGCGCGCCAATAGCCGCTATCATTGCCGTAAAGGCGACTATAATTTGCTGCACCAAGTTAAGCTCAATGCCTGCCAAATTGGCAATAAACAAAGCAGCGGCGGCCTCGTAAAGCGCGGTGCCATCCATGTTGACCGTTGCCCCCAATGGCACCACAAAACCTGCAATTTCTGGCTTAACATGCAAATGTTGCGTGACACAACGCAATGTTACAGGTAGTGTGGCGCTACTAGAACTGGTGGCAAAGGCCGTTACCAAGGCCTCACGTGCGCCGCGCCAAAACCACAGCGGTGTTTTGCCAGTAAACAAATACAAAATAAGCGGCAACACTACCACAGCGTGCAAAAGCAGCGTGCCAACTATTACCGCAACAAACTTGGCTAAGGTGGCGAGCATAGCGGCATCTTGCACCGCTATCAGTTTGATAAGCAAGGCCATTATGCCTAGCGGCGCAAGTTTCATTACCCAGCCGACAATCAGCATGGTAATTTCTAAGCCTTCTTGTAAAAGACTTAAGATATTTTTAAACCGCTCACCGCCCATCACCAGCACAATTCCCAAAAACAGCGCAAAAATTACCACTGCCAATATATTGCCTTCAGCTAATGCTTTGAATGGATTAACAAAAAGCCCGTGTAAAAACTGCGTGGCAAATTCGCCAATGGGCATTTGTTTGGCTTGAAAATTTTGCATGGCATCTGCAAACATCGCCAAATGTAAGCCAGCGCCGGGCTTAAAGTAATTGCCTGCTAACAAGGCGATGACAATTGCAATTGTCATGCTCGCAACAAAAAACAATAGTGTCGTCACCCAAACACGATGCATTTGTTGGTGCTGACGCAAATTGGCGATACCAACAGAAATGCTGCAAAACACTAGTGGAATCAAAATCATTTTGAGCAGATCGATAAACAGCATACCGACGATATTGGAAGCATACAAACCGCCTTTTACCAAATCATTTTCCACGCCCAAGTTGTGAAAAAAAATACCGATTAGCACGCCAAATATAGCAGCAAACAAAATTTGAATGTTAAGACTTGGCAGCTTCATTTATCTTAGCTTTCTTATCTACTACTCGCTCAAATGCCGCCGCAAAAAAACCATCTGTGCCATGCAAATGTGGCAACAGCTTTAGATATTTTCCTGTATCTAGATGGATATTTTGTTGCGCCAAAATTTCATTGGCGGGCACTAGTGCAAAATCTGTGTTCGCTGCCAAAAACGCTTCAACAATCATCTCATTTTCATCTTGTAATAGGCTGCATGTGGCATAAATCAAGCGTCCACCCACTTTTACCAATTTGGCAGCGCGTGCCAAAATATTGGTTTGTTTTACGTTCATCTCCGCTACGGCTTGCTCGGTTTGGCGCCACTTTAAATCGGGATTACGTCGTAAAGTGCCTAGACCTGTACAGGGCGCATCGACCAACACGCGGTCAAACTTGCCATTCAGGCGTTTCAGTTTTGCATCATTCTCACTGGTGATAACTTGCGCGTGCAAATTAGAAAGTCCGCTACGCTTGAGGCGTTGGCCTAAATTATTAAGACGCTTTTCAGACACATCAAACGCGTACAGCCTACCAGTATTTTTCATTAACGCGCCAACTGCGAGCGTTTTACCGCCTGCTCCTGCACAAAAATCAGCAATCATTTGACCACGTTTTGGTGCCACTAAATATGTCAGCAACTGGCTGCCTTCATCTTGCACCTCAATTTTGCCTTCGGTGAACAGTACATGTTTATTGATGCCCAAACGCGCTGGCATGCGGATACCAATGGGTGAATAAGGCGTGATTTCGATGGTGTTTTCGTTATTGGTATTTTCGGCAATCATGCGTGTTAGCACATCATCACGGTTACCTTTTATGGTATTTACCCGTAAATCTAAACTGGCTTGCTCAAACATGCTGCGGCAAATTTTTAAAGCTTCTGTTTCACCATATTGGGCGACGAGTTTATCCCAAAGCCAATCGCGCACATCGGCTTGTACCGCTAGAGGTAACTCCTCTGTCGTTTTGGCTTTAATGGCTAATGCCCACTCTTTTTGCTGCTCGTTAAGTACGCTGTCTAGCTCACGAATACTTTTGCCCTCAATGCGAAGCATCCATGCCAAAATCAGCTTACGCGCGTCATCTGCGTCGCCTTCTTCAGTCGAGGTAACTGCACTTAAATAACGCAAGCGGCGCAACACGCCATATACGCTCTCTGCCACAAAGGCACGCTCTTTGGTACCAAGCTCGCGATTATTGCGAAAAAATTCACTGAGTTTGGCGTCTGCAGGGCTGTTAAAATCAAGCAGATTGTTGAGTAACATGGCTGCTTGGCGGATTAAATTTGCATTCATTTTCTAATTTTTATCTTTCTTATGGTGCAAAAGGGCGCGTAGTATTGATACGCGTTGCCGTAAATTCGTACATTTTGCCCTCTTTATCTATTCTACGAATTTTCACAGGGACAAATTGATAATCCATCGCGAGCCAAAGCTCAGTTTTTTCATCTGTATCGACGCCTGTATGCCCGATATGATAGGTTTTTATTTCCCCAAATGGTGTGTTAATGTTTTCTTCACCCTCAAAATCGTAATCATACTCGCGTAATTTTTTACCATTGGTAATATTCAATTCCATTTTTTGCAATGGCGCTACATACATAAATTGGTACATAAAGCTAATCACATCTTGCGTGCCGTCTTCTAGAGGCTCTGTCTTAGTTTCACTGTTGGTAATCAATTGCAAAGTTTTTGTTTGCCAATCGAAAACTGCCTTGCGGTTCTTTTCCGTTTTATTTCCAAATTGGTATGCATAATTATTGGGTTGCAATCCAGATTTGTTAATTTGACCCTCACTGGTTTGTACCAAGTTTGGGATAAAAAGTGCGGCTACGCCATCAACCTCAATCAAAAAATTCAGTTTGTAGTGCTCATTATCAATCGCATTAAAAACAGCTGTTGCCTTTCCTTGCACTGGACCATCGACTTTTGTACGCACATCGAAATAGGTTTCTACATATTTGTAGGCATTTTCATTAATCAATAAACCTTGGTCTATTGGTTGCGGCTCTTGCTCTGGCTCAATTTTCTCTGCTACATTTTTTTCCTCTTCTGCAGTCACAGGCTCTGCTTGTGTCTCCAATGGCGGCACTTCTGGCACAGGTTCTGGCTGAAGCGCTTCTGGAGGCTCTTGTTTAGACGCTTCTTCTAATTTAGGCAGGCGCTTTTTTGGTTTTTCTTTCTTTGGATCAGGCTTAGGCACTTCAGGCGCGAGCATAGCCGGCTCCAACTGTTTTACCTTTGCTTGCGGCATCTGAATGCGCGCCTCAATCACATGCCTCTCTTTTTTAAGAAACGGAAGCGATAAATCGAGACCACCAAAAAGAATAGCATGCAAGACAATAGAGACCAGCAATGCAAGCAACAGCCTTCTGAAGCTTTGGTCTTGAGCTAGTTCAGCGAATTTATTCCACATGAATTTTAGTTAGTGTTTGCTCAAAATTATCGCCATCATCATCTGTTAATTGATAACGCACAGGCAAATAGAATTGATTTTGTGCTAACCAAAGTTGTTTTTTATCCGCTTTTGCAGCCGCCTCGTTGGAGATTTGCATGGTTTTAAAGTTTGCATTTGCCGCATCCACCGTCGTATCGCGCGCAATGACTTTGTATTGATAGTGATTCAGTTTTTTGCCCGTGGTGAGTGTGACTTTCACCACATCTTTGTTTGGCGGGTTATACATAAATTGGTACACATAGCTCGCTAAGTCTTGCGTGCCTTTTTCCAAAGGCTCATTTTTAACTCCATCTTTGTTTTGCATGCTAAGCGTATTTTTTGCCCAGTTAAAATTTGCTATCAGTGTTTTCTTATCCCCTCTGCCCTGATGTAACTCAAACCTACTTGGTTTAAGTCCTTCTTTAGTCACAATACCGCTACTGGTTAGTACACGTTCGCCAAGCAAAGCGTAAATTCCCAAACCTTTAGTCACTGAATTTATGCGATATTGTTTACCATTTTGCGTAAAACTCTCTTTTAAGGTGGCAAAGCGTTTGCCATTGCGCATTACGTCGTACTCAAGCTGGATATTTTTTGGGAGTGCATAAGCAATATTGGCACCTAACAAAGCCAATAAAACGAGAAATTGTTTAAGTCTCAACATGCATTTTCTTTCAATTGATTTAGAAACTTACTTAACGCACATCTGCCAAAAACGTTACCAAGAACATACAAGCCTTAAAAGACGATAGTCGGGGCCTCGCCTGCACTTTGTGTGCGAATTTGACCCAAAGTAAATACCTGCTCACCGCTGGAAACTAATATCTGTGTAGCTTCTTGGACATGTGCCTTATCAATAATCACAACCATACCAATGCCACAATTAAAGGTTTTATGCATTTCCAAATCTGAAATATTTCCCTGAGTTTGTAGCCATTGAAATAAAGGTGGTAATTTCCAGCTATTTTTATGAATTTCTGCCGTTAAACCAGCTGGCAAAACACGAGGTACGTTTTCTGTCAAGCCACCACCAGTGATATGAGCCATGCCTTTAACTGGCAATGCATCGATTAATTTTAATAGCGATTTGACGTAAATTTTAGTTGGCTCCATCACTACATCTTTAAATTTTTTGCCATTAAAGTCACTTTCAAAATCGATACCTGATTTTGTAATGAGCTTACGAATTAAAGAATATCCATTTGAATGCGCTCCGCTGGAGGCCAGACCGAGTACTACATCGCCCACGGCAATACTTTTGCCATCAATAATTTTGGCTTTATCAACACAGCCTACGGCAAAGCCTGCCAAATCATATTCTCCTGAAGGGTACATGCCTGGCATTTCAGCTGTTTCTCCACCCACAAGTGCGCAGCCTGATTGCTCACAGCCTTCGGCAATGCCTTTAATCACTTGCGCCGCCACACCTACTTCTAGCTTGCCACATGCAAAATAGTCTAAGAAAAATAGTGGCTCTGCACCTTGCACTAAAATATCATTAACACTCATGGCGACTAAATCAATTCCCACCGTATCATGTTTGTTTAATTCAAATGCCAGCTTCAGTTTTGTGCCTACTCCATCGGTTCCAGAAACCAGAATTGGCTCATTGAACTTCTTTGGCACCGCAAACAATGAACCAAAACCACCAATGCCACCCAACACTTCTGGACGCATTGTTCGTTTGGCATAAGGTTTAATCTGCTCAACTAAGGCATCACCGGCCTCAATATCTACACCTGCATCACGATAGGTAATAGAATTTTTGTCAGTTGAATTTGTAGTCAAAATAAGGCTCGCTCGAATTAAAAATAGGCGTTATAAATAAATTAAGTATAATTTTAACCCATATGAAGACCGAACCCAAAAAAGAAGCGACAAATAAGCTATTTTCTGACAATCGCTGGCTGATTTTCACTGCTTTCTTTGTTTTTTTTATTTATTTATTGCTGCCAGTGCTCACGCCATTCCTAATTGCAGCAGTGCTCGCCTACATGTGCGATCCAATTGTAGATAAAATAAGTT
>JBJXDT010000100.1:0-14234 GCA_046153505.1 Methylophilaceae bacterium
TCTAGCGCCTATTTTAAGAGACTCGTAGTCTTTTATGACTGCGTGTTTTAATTCTTTTGTATACTTAGACATGAAAACTGCACCTTAGTTAGTTGAACAAAGTGTCCAACTTTTGGGGTGCAGTTCATTCGGCGGGTTTTTTGTTGGTATAACACAAAGCTAACACTGTCTCCCAATGCAGGTTCTTAGGTTTGCTATCATCAGGTATAATTTAAACATAATTTTACTAGGCGTAAAGTATGTATAAACACCCACTTTTAGACCGCGATAAAATAACTCCCCAAGAGGCGCTGGATATTTTAATTGAAGGCAATTATCGTTTTGCTAACAATTTAATTGGCAGTAAAAATATGCAAAATTTGGTGGAAAGTACCAAAAATAAGCAGCATCCGTTCGCCTCGTTTTTAAGTTGTAGTGATTCGCGCGCCCCTGTCGAATTGTTGTTTGATCAAGCTCTTGGTGATATTTTTAGTGTGCGCTTGGCGGGCAATATTGCCTCAGATAAATGCATTGGCAGCTTAGAATTTAGCAGTAAATATTTGGGTAGTAAGTTGATTGTGGTGATGGGTCACAGCAGTTGTGGCGCGGTTAAAGCGGCTTGTGATGACTTTAAAGATGGCCATATTGGCGAGATTGTTAATATGATTAAGCCAGCCATTCGCCACGAAAAATCGATATTGAGTGACAGAAATTCTAGCAATGAGGCGTTTGTTGCAAAGATTTGTGAGCACAATGTGAGCTATCAAATTGACCAAATTATTCGCACAAGCGATATTGTGCAAGATATGATTACAGCCAAACAAATTGGCGTAGTAGGTAGCGTTTACGATTTAAATACGGGCAAGGTGCAGTTTTTACCAGAAACATTTAGTCTTTAAATTAATGCGTTAGTAAGTTCTCAATTCTGTAAGGGGTTTGGCGCTAATGATAGATGTAGTCATCCTATTTTTTATATTGGGTTTAGTCGCGGGGCTTTTGCGTTCTGAGCTCAAACTTCCCGTTGCCTTGTATGAAACACTTTCACTGGTTTTATTACTTACGATTGGCCTAAAGGGTGGTGAGGGCCTTGCAAAACACGCTTTAGCGCCGTTATTGCCGCAGCTGGGCGTTGTCATGATGCTGGGCATTGCACAAACCTTCATCGCTTTCTTTATTCTAAGTTTTGTAGGCAAATTAGGGCGCGCTGATGCGGCAGCCACAGCTGCGCACTATGGCTCAGTCAGTGTTGCCACATTTGCGGTGGCTACAAACTGGTTAATGAGTCGTAATATTGCGTTTGAACCGCAATCTACTATCTTTTTGACGGTGATGGAAGTGCCAGCAATCATCGTCGGCATCATCCTTGCGCGCGGTTTAAGCAAGCAGACTGATTGGGGCGCGCTGGCGCATGAGAGCTTTTTGGGCAAGGGCGTCACTTTGCTTATTGGGGGCATGGCCATTGGTTGGGTTGCTGGACCAGAAGGATTAACGCCAATTAAAACTTTATTTTATGATCTATTTAAGGGCGCATTGGCCTTGTTTCTTTTGGAGATGGGTCTAATTGTTGCGCGGCAAGCGGGTGAGTTGCGTAAGCGCGGCGTGTTTATTATCGCGTTTGGTATATTGATGCCATTGTTATCGGCTTTGCTGGGCTCGGCGTGTGGTATTGCCTTGGGGCTTTCGGTGGGAGGTACTACCTTACTCACCACTTTGGCTGCCAGCGCATCTTACATTGCTGTGCCCGCCACCATGCGTTTGGCAATTCCTGAGGCGAATCCTGCATTGTCACTAGCCGCCGTGCTTGGCGTCACTTTTCCATTTAATATTTTAGTGGGCATTCCACTTTACCACTGGTTGGGTATAGAACTAACAGGAGTGATGGCATGACTTTAATCATAGAAAAAAGAACGCTATTAACTATTATTACAGAAAGTGTGATTGAGGAAACGCTGTTGAAAGAATTGGAAAAATTGGGTATTCGCGGCTACACCGTTTCCGATTCACGTGGCCGTGGCGGTCGAGGTGTGCGCGATGCGACATGGGGGGAGGTTTCCAATATTCGTCTCGAAGTGATTTGCGCGCGTACTGTGGCTGAAACTGTTCTCAACCATATTCAGAGCCATTACTACGCCAATTATGCAATGGTTGCTTTTTTGCAAGAAGTCGAGATTTTGCGCCCTGACAAATTCTAGTTAGCGGTGGCCTTCTTTTGCCATATTAATGCTGTATTTTGGAATTTCCACCACTAAATCGGTCTTGCCGACAATGGCTTGACAACTTAAGCGCGAAAGGGGCTCTAAGCCCCATGCTTTATCCAGCAAATCTTCTTCATTCTCTTGCGCCTCATTCAGCGTGTAATAGCCTTCACGCACAATCACATGGCAGGTGGTGCAAGCGCAAACTTGGTCACATGCGTGGTCAATATCAATTTCGTTATCAAGCAAGTTTTGGCAAATAGATTCGCCTTCTTTAGCGTCAAAAGCTGCGCCTTCTGGGCAAAGTTCAATATGTGGAAGTACAATAATTTGTGGCATGTTGGCTTTACGAAAACAGTCTATAAGTTAATTGCATCAATATTTTTACCAGCCAAGGCGTGACTTACACTCGCATCCATACGCTTAGCAGCAAATGCTTCAGTGGCTAGGTTAAGCGCTTCGGTTGCGTTGCGAATTGTATCTGCATCTTGACCTATCAGCAGGTTTTTTAGTGTTTTAAGTTCAGATTCAATCGCATTCTTTTCTTTCGAGCTAAGCAATCTAGCGTCTTGATTCAAGGCCGCCTCAATCGCAAACAACAGGCTTTCTGCTTCTACTTTTGCCTCGACTAAGCTGCGCGCTTGTTTATCTCTTTCCGCCGCACCAAAGCTTGATTTCAACATGGCCAGCATTTGCTCCTCACTCAGGCCATAACTGGGTTTAACCACAATATTGGCCTCAACATTACTTGTGGTTTCGCGTGCAGAAACACTTAACAAGCCATCTGCGTCTATGGTGAAAGTGACACGTATACGCGCGGCACCTGCCACCATCGGTGGAATACCGCGCAATTCAAACTTAGCAAGTGAACGGCAATCGGTCATTAGTTCGCGTTCACCCTGTAATATATGAATGCTCATTGCAGTCTGACCATCTTTGAATGTGGTGAATTCTTGCGCGCGCGCAATTGGTAATGTCGAATTACGGGGAATAATTTTTTCTACCAAGCCGCCCATGGTTTCTAATCCTAGTGAAAGCGGTGTAACATCAAGCAACAATAAGTCATTTTGACTTTTGTTTCCTGCCAAGGTATTGGCTTGAATCGCAGCACCTAGCGCTACCACTTTGTCAGGGTCTAAGTTATTGAGCGGCGCTTGCTTAAAAAAGTCTGCGACCGCGATTTGAATCTGTGGCATGCGCGTTGCACCACCTACCATCACCACACCTTTAACGTCTTCGATGTTGAGCCCAGCATCGCGTAGCGCTTTTTTGCACGGGCCCAAGGTTTTTTGCACTAAGGTTTGTGTTAAATCGTTAAAAATTTGAGTGTTGAGAAATAAGTTAAGAATCTCACCAGTGCTTAAAACGCAGGTAATTTGTGCGCTTGCGTGATCGGTTAGCCACTCTTTGGCCTCACGTGCCTTGGTGAGAAGGGCGCGCATGTCTTGTGCATTGGGTGGTGTGCATTTAGGATGTGCCGCCATGCGTTGGTCAAGTATCCAGCAAAAAATTCGACGGTCAAAATCATCGCCACCTAGCGCAGAATCGCCATGAGTCGAGAGCACCTCAAACACGCCTTTGCTAAGTTTGAGGATGGAAATATCAAATGTACCACCACCTAGGTCGTAAATCACATAAGTGCCTTCAACGCCGTTGTCTAAACCATAAGCCACTGCCGCTGCTGTTGGCTCGTTTAGTAAGCGAAGTACGTGCAAACCTGCAAGTTTGGCGGCATCTTTGGTGGCTTGGCGCTGTGCATCATCGAAATAGGCGGGCACGGTAATGACAGCGCCAATTAGTTCTCCGCCCAGTGACTTTTCGGCACGAGTTTTTAGCGTTTTGAGGATTTCAGCAGAGATTTCAACAGGGCTTTTAATGCCTGCGCGAGTTGCAATTTGCAACATGCCATCTTGATCGACAAATTGATAAGGTTGGCTTGATACATCAATATCTTTTAAGCCTCGCCCCATAAAGCGTTTGGCAGAAGCAATGGTGTTTTGCGGATCTTGCGATTGCGCGTACTGGGCCTCGTAACCCACAACTATGTTGTCTTCTGCTAAGTAGCGCACAACGGAAGGTAATAAAGCATGGCCGTCCTTGTCTAGTAGCACGTTAGCAGTACCGCTGCGCACAGTTGCAACCAGTGAGTTGGTAGTGCCAAGGTCTATACCTACCGCTAGTCGATGTTGATGGGGTGCGGTCGATTGCCCAGGTTCTGAAATTTGAAGTAAAGCCATGTTTTAGTCTAACTGCTCAATTGCTGTGTCTATGTCTGCGCACACTTTATCAATAAAAATAAGCTTTCGCGTAGTTTCACGTGCGGCTAATGGTGCATTTTTGTTATCAAATAACTCAATCAACTCGGCTTGTAAAGTCTTTGCTTCGGTTTGCATCTCTTTGTGAAGCAGTCCTAGCGCATGAATATCTTTAGCTTGCTTTGCATCATCAAGCGCCTCGCGCCATTCCATGGTCTGCATTAAAAAATCTGCGGGCATGCTAGTATTTGTTTCAGAGTTTGCTTGAATGCCTTGGAGACTCAATAAATATGTGGCTCGCAGGGCCGGGTTTTTTAAGGTGGAATAGGCTTCGTTGGCTAAAGTTGCAGTTTGCATAGAGTGAAGCTTTTCAGTGGTGGTGCCTGTGACAAAACGATCTGGATGCACTTCGGATTGAATTTTTCTAAAATTTGCCTCTAAAGCCTGCAAATCAATATTGAATATCGGTTTTAGTCCAAAAAGTACAAAATAGTTTTCACTCACACAGTAAAGCTTTCACCACAACCACATTCATCTTTCACGTTTGGGTTATTAAACTTAAACCCCTCGTTCAAGCCTTCTTTTGTAAAGTCGAGCTCTGTACCGTCGATATAAACCAAACTTTTTGGATCAACAATCACTTTAACGCCGTGACTTTCAAACGCCAAGTCATCTACTAGCATATCGTCTACAAATTCAAGCGTATAAGCCATGCCAGAGCAGCCAGTGGTTTTAACACCCAAGCGCAAGCCTATGCCTTTGCCTCGATTGGCAAGGAATTTCTCAACGCGTGTTGCCGCGGCAGGAGTTAAGCTTATCGCCATTACGCTGCCTCTTTTGCTGCTGCTTGTTTTGCTTTAATGTCGGCTACTGCTGCTTTGATAGCATCCTCTGCCAACACCGAGCAGTGGATTTTTACTGGTGGTAAAGCAAGCTCTTCAGCAATGGCAGAGTTCTTAATCTCGTATGCTTCATCCACCGTTTTGCCTTTTAACCATTCGGTAACGAGCGAGCTAGAAGCAATCGCAGAGCCGCAACCATAGGTTTTAAATTTGGCGTCCTCGATAATGCCATCATCGTTCACTTTAATCATCAGTTTCATCACGTCACCGCAGGCAGGCGCGCCAACCATGCCTGTGCCTACTTGAGGGTCATTTTTATCTAAAGAGCCAACGTTTCTTGGGTTCTCGTAGTGATCTAATACTTTATCTGAATATGCCATTTAATACTCCTTAGTGGGCAGCCCATTCGACTTTACTGATGTCGATGCCGTCCTTAAACATTTCCCAAAGTGGGGATAATTCACGCAATTTGCCAATTTTTTCTTTCAAAAGCGCAATCGTATAATCTACATCTGCTTCTGTGGTAAAGCGACCAATAGAGAAGCGGATTGAGCTATGTGCAAGTTCGTCGCTGCGACCTAATGCACGTAAAACATAACTTGGCTCCAAGCTGGCAGAAGTGCATGCAGAACCGCTTGAAACCGCAATACCTTTAATTGCCATAATGAGTGATTCGCCTTCCACAAAGTTAAAGCTAATATTCAAATTGTGTGGGATACGGTGCGCTAAATCACCATTTACGTAGGTTTCTTCGATGGTTTCTAAACCATGCAAGAGTTTATCGCGCAACATACGGATACGCTCGTTTTCTGTTGCCATTTCTTCACGGGCAATTCTAAACGCTTCACCCATACCAACAATTTGATGTGTCGCCAACGTGCCAGAACGCATGCCACGCTCGTGGCCGCCGCCGTGCATTTGTGCCTCAATGCGGATGCGTGGTTTGCGACGCACATATAAAGCACCAATGCCTTTGGGGCCATAGGTTTTATGTGCACTAAAGCTCATTAAATCAACAGGTAATGTTTCTAAATCAATTTTAACTTTGCCCGTCGCTTGTGCGGCATCCACGTGAAAAATAATATTATTCTCACGGCAAACTTTGCCTATCGATTCAATATCTTGAATCACTCCAATTTCGTTATTCACCAACATCACGGAAGCCAAGACGGTATCAGGACGTATCGCCGCTTTAAATTTCTCTAAACTCACCAAGCCATTCGATTCTGGCTCTAAAAAGGTAGCCTCAAATCCTTGACGTTCTAATTCGCGAACAGGGTCAATCACCGCTTTGTGTTCGGTAGCCACGGTAATGATGTGTTTTCCCTTGGTGCCAGCATAGAAGTTTGCCGCGCCTTTAATCGCTAAGTTGTTTGATTCGGTAGCGCCTGATGTCCACACAATTTCACGGGGGTCGGCACCTACTAATTTAGCCACTTCTTCACGCGCATTTTCTACAGCTTTTTCTGCAGTCCAACCGTATGGGTGGCTACGCGAAGCGGGATTTCCATACTCCTCAGTTAGGAACGGAATCATTTTTGCGGCGACGCGAGGATCAACTGGCGTTGTTGCCGAATAATCGAGGTAAATTGGTTTTCTTTCTATTGTCATATACTTTCTTTAAGCCGCAATCGCGGTCATCTGTTTCAATCTGTTTACTTCTTGCGTTAACGCTATTAAAAAAGCATCCACTTGTTTAATTGTGTTGCTTGCACCAAAACTTACGCGCACTGCACCGCGGGCTACATCAGGGTCAACACCCATTGCCAATAGCACGTGGCTAGGCTCAGTGCTATCGCTAGAGCAGGCAGAGCCGCTAGCTATTGCAAATCCCACTTTATCCAACGCTGTCACGAGTGTTTCACCTTCGATCACTTCGCCTTTTTGATTGGCAAAAGCAAAAAAACTCGTGTTGGGTAAACGTTTTGCACTTTGCCCAAATATTACCGCATGCATTTGTTGCAAGCCTTTCTCCAAGCGCTTGCGTAGCATTTCTGTGTGCGATGCAAAAGCGCTTAGGTTTTGCGTAGCAAGCTCACAAGCCGCTCCAAAGCCTACGATTGCCGCAACATTCTCTGTACCACTGCGCAAGCCCTTTTCTTGGCCGCCGCCATGCAGTAATGGGTAGATATCCACGCGTTTATCCAACACCAAAGCGCCTGCGCCAAGAGGGCCGCCAATTTTGTGCGATGAAATCGTCATCGCATGCACGCCAAAATCGTTAAAATCGAGTGGTATTTTCCCAAGCGCCTGCACTGCATCTGTGTGCATCAATGCTTTGTGCTCACGCGCCATTGCGCTAATGGCTGGAATATCTTGTAAAACGCCAGTCTCGTTGTTTGCAAGCATCACCGATACCAAATTAGTTGAGGCACTGAGCAGATTATGCAAGTGGTGCATGTCAAGTTGACAATTTGCATCCACAGCGATGCTGTGCGGCTTCCATCCACGTGCTTGCATGGCCATCGCTGGCCTAGTTACACACGGATGCTCGATAGCAGAGCTAAGTATTTGCCCATGTGCCAAGTTGCTCGCAATGCCTTGCACCGCAAAATTATTGGCCTCTGTGCCGCTTGCTGTAAATACGATTTGGCTTGCTTGTGCGCCCACCGATGCAGCCACTTGGCTGCGTGCATGTTCTACCGCATCACGCGCATTTCGGCCAAATACGTGGCGGCTAGTTGGGTTGCCATGTTGTTCTGTCATAAACCGCATCATGCTTTTTAGCACTTGTGATCTCAGTGCTGTTGTGCTGTTATGATCGAAATAAACCGTTTCCATTTTTTAAGCAGCCGCTACTAGGTTGCTTGTGTCGGTCGCGCAAGTTCTGCGCGGTGCAAATGAAATGGTGCCATCCGCATTGGATTTGTCGCGCTGCATATTCACCATGTCAGCCAAACTCACGCCAGATAAATAATCTAAAATTTTGTAGTTGAGTGATGCCCATAAATCGTGTGTCATGCAGCGGCCTTCCGCACCGTGACAGTCCTCTTTGCCTGCACATTGCGTGGCATCAATTTGCTCATCCACCGCGCTAATAATGGCAGAGACTGAAATTTGATTATGTGGCAAAGCCAAACGATAACCGCCACCTGGACCGCGCACACTTGTTACTAAGCCTTGGCGACGCAAGCGCGAAAAAAGCTGCTCTAAATACGAAAGCGAAATGTCCTGACGCTCGCTAATGCCTGCCAACGTGACAGGTTTATCCGCTTCATTTAGCGCGATATCAAGCATTGCAGTAACTGCAAAACGACCTTTTGTGGTGAGTCTCATAATGATTGAATTCTATAATAACCTAGTAATTTAGTCAATTATTATTTAAATTAGTTCAAGGTATTTTTTGCAGGTTTTTTTGCACCAAAGGCCTCGCCCATTTGCGCTTTTAAATCCTGCATTTCTGCGTCTTGTTTGGCAATGCGCTCCAAAAGCGGTTGCAACGCCTTATTAATAGGGTCGTTTTCATCATCGCTCACCGCGTAAGCGCTAAACTTCGCTTTTGTCGCCTCGGCTTTTGCTTTTTCTTCTTCCAGTATGCGCGCGGGAATGCCCACCGCAGTTGCATTTTGCGGCACATCTCTTACAACAACAGCATTGCTGCCGATTTTTGCACCTGCACCGATGGTGATTGGCCCTAACACTTTTGCGCCCGCACCAATCACCACGCCAGCTTCTAAAGTCGGGTGGCGCTTACCTTTATTCCATGTGGTGCCGCCTAAAGTGACGCCATGATAAAGCGTGCAATCGTCGCCGATAATCGCGGTTTCGCCGACTACCACACCCATCCCGTGGTCAATAAATACGCGGTGACCGATGGTAGCACCTGGGTGAATTTCGATGCCCGTAAAAAAGCGCCCAATATGCGACATAAAGCGCGCGAGCCAATAAAGACGCGCCTGCCAGAGCCAATGACTAAAGCGATGCATCAGCAAGGCATGTACGCCCGGATAAGTTGTGAGAATCTCAAAATGCGTGCGCGCTGCAGGATCGCGTTCAAACACGATAGCGATATCCTCTTTAATATGGTCGAACATTTGGATTGGCTTGCTAAATTAAAGTCTATATTATGCCATAAAACACAATGGTTGACTAATTTACTGGGTTTATTAGCAATCAGTATTTAGTATGTTTTTTAGGGTTTACACTCAGCGTCAAAATCCCGCGCAACAGGTTGACTTCTTCTTTTTCAAGTCGTGCGCGCGAATACAACCTGCGCAGTCGTTCAAATAATTTTTTTGGTGCATTCGGGTTAAGGTAGCCAATGTGTAGGAGTGTCTCTTCCAAATGCGCATAAAAGCGCTCCAGCTCTTCATTGGTGGCAAGTGGCACTAAATCAATCGGGCTGTGAGCCGCATGACTATTAGCCCCGAGAGCATCATCTAAGGCTTGCATTCTGAGTTCGTAACACATAATTTGCACCGCCATGGCGAGGTTGAGCGAAGAGTATTCTGGATTCGCGGGAATCATCGCTTGCATCTGGCAGCAATCTAACTCCTCACCACTAAGCCCGCTCATTTCAGTACCAAACACCAGTGCAACAGGCTGCGATGTTGCTATTTTATTGGCTTCTAATGCGGCTTGTTTTGGCGTGACAATTTCGTGGCTTAGTGTACGTTTGCGCGCGCTTAAGCCAATGGCAAATCCACAACCAGCAAGCGCTTCAGTTAAGGAATTTGTGACAATGGCATTTTGGAGCAAATCATCTGCGCCAGCCGCCAGCGCTGTGGCTTGAGGGTCGGGAAAGTGCAGGGGATTAACTAAGTAAAGTTGGCGCAAACCCATGGTTTTCATGGCGCGCGCTGAAGAGCCAATATTGCCGGGGTGGCTAGTTTGGCAAAGCACGATTCTTATATTCTTAAAAAGCAGGTCAGGATTCAATTTGGGAAAGTCGGCAAAAATGCTAAAATAGCATTTTAACAGCTCTTTACGAAAATCCATTATGCATCCCATGTTAACCACTGCCGTTAAGGCTGCGCGCCAAGCTGGCGACATTATCAACTTTGCTTCACGTGATTTGGGTCAGCTCAAAATTCAAACTAAAACCTATAATGATTTTGTGAGTGAGGTGGATCATGCAGCGGAAAAAGCCATTATTGATACGCTGAAACATGCTTATCCTGACCATGGCTTTCTGGGAGAAGAGAGTGGCGATACTAACAAAAATGCAGAAAATATTTGGATTATCGACCCACTAGATGGCACAACCAATTTCTTGCATAACTTTCCGCAATACTGTGTATCTATCGCATTGCAGCAAAGTGGTATGCTGACACAAGCTGTGATATACGACCCGGTGCGCAACGATTTATTTACAGCAACTAAAGGCCGTGGTGCTTTTTTAAATGATAAAAGAATCCGCGTCAGTAGCCGCACAAAATTACAGCAAAGTTTAATTGCCACTGGTTTCCCTTTTCGAGATTTTCAGCACTTGGATACTTACATGGGCATGCTGAAAGATATGATTAAAACCACGACTGGCATTCGCCGCCCAGGCTCTGCCGCGCTGGATTTAGCTTATACGGCCGTCGGTTGGGTAGATGGTTTTTTTGAAATTAATTTATCCACTTGGGATATCGCTGCAGGCGGCTTGCTGGTGCAAGAGGCGGGTGGCATTGTTGGCGATTTTGAAGGCAATGAAAGCTGGCTAAAAACAGGTAATATCGTTGCGGCGAACCCTAAAGTGTTTGCACAAATGCTACAAACACTCGCGCCGTATTTGACGGAAAATCTCAAAACACCCAAATAGTGCTTGGTTAGAATCCTATGCGCGACCAAAAGAAAATGACGTTCCCATTACCTTTGCCGCCTGGAACGTAAGTAGCGTTTACTGAGACTTTGTCATAATTGACTGAAGCAACAGGCAAAATGAGCGGAATAGGCGCATAGTAGGCAATATCTTTGCGCCCTGTTACAAGCGCGGTGTAACCTAAGCCGGCGTGAAAAGTTTCTGGTTCGCCCCAAATCCATTCATGTGCATAGCCAAAAATATATTCTGGGCTACTGTGTGAATCGAGAAATGTCATCGCATATAAACCATCCCAATTGCCTGATTCATTGTAACGGCTAAGGCCATATCCAACACCCCAGTTATTTTCGCGGAAAGATTCTATTTTTTCTTTGGTGTATGCAAAGCGCATGTGATGCGCATGAAAAGGCAGGTAGAAGTCATTAGTGCCTTGCGACCAAGTATCCGAAATGCGCGTACAAATTTGGTCAATAAAACTATCATCATCGCACTCGGCAAGCGCTTGCCCAGTTGATAATGCCATTATCATTAAACTCTTAGTTAAGTAATTGTTGAGTTGTTCCGTCACTTTCATGACGAATATGACAAACTATCTTACTGAGAGTTTAGTTTTGTTAATGTACAGTTGTTTCAAGTTCGCGAGCGATTAAATCTGCCATGTCTAAAATGTCATCATCTGCGCCAGCTAACACACGATTAAAAAATTCATATTGATACTCTTCATCAAAAGCCAATTTTTCAAAATCCATAGGACCCATGGCTTTACGGCATTCGATTAAAAATTCAGCGTAAACTTCATATTGATTTGCGTGCATATCGTTCTCCTAAAAAAGTGGTTTGCTACAGTTAGGTAGATGCAGTTTGCATGCCAACGGAAAATTTTTTTAACTTATTGATTTTAATGATAATTTACATATAGTCAGTAGTTATATAAGAAATTATGATGAAAAACCCACAATAAATGTTGAGAATTTGAACAGTTCAAGCAAAATGCCATTACAAAACTTAAAACAATTTTAGAATATTTAACGCGTGATAACCCAATCAAATCAAACTGCAGATTTTTCAGCAAATACACCGCAAGGTCACACGCCTATGATGCGGCAATACCTAGCACTCAAAGCGCAGCATCCTGATATGCTGTTGTTTTATCGCATGGGCGATTTCTATGAGCTATTCTTTGAGGACGCTGAAAAAGCTTCGCGCTTGCTTGGCATCACGCTCACGCGCCGCGGCAGCAGTAATGGCGAGCCTATTAGAATGGCGGGTGTGCCTTATCACGCGGCGGAGCAATATTTAGCTAAGTTAGTAAAATTGGGCGAAGCGGTAGCGATTTGCGAGCAAATCGGCGACCCTGCAACTAGCAAAGGCCCTGTGGAACGCGCCGTGGCACGAATTCTAACTCCTGGCACACTCACAGATGCGGCGCTGTTGGACGAAACGCGCGATAACAATTTGCTTGGAATATGTTTTAGCGATGGTTTGGTTGGGCTGGCAAAACTGAATTTGGCTTCTGGCGAGTTTGTGCTTTCTGAAGTCGCAGTAGGCCAATTAAATCAAGAGCTTGAGCGAATAAATCCAGCTGAAATTGTCTGTTCGGATGATGCAATCCATGCCGCGATAAATTTATTTAAAGCACCAAAAAAGCGGCTCGCGCCTTGGCAATTTGATTTGACCGCGACAACAACAACTTTAACCAAGCAATTTAACACGCGCGATTTATCGGGCTTCGGCTGTGTGGATTTAGCTGCCGCAATTGCTGCTGCAGGAGCATTGCTGGAATACGTCAAGCATACGCAACGTGCGGCCTTGCCACATATTAGTGCCTTGCGCGTTGAGCAAACCAGCCAATATATTCAGCTCGATGCCGCCACGCGCCGCAATTTGGAGATTGACTCGACACTGCGAGGCGAAGCCTCGCCAACGCTTTATTCGCTGCTCAATACCACGCAAACCCCAATGGGCGCGAGGCTTTTGCGTTATTGGTTGCATCATCCTTTGCGCGACCAAAACTTGGTGGTAAAGCGTCATGACGCAGTTGCTGATATTTTGAGCAGTGACCTGAGAGCCAAAATCCATGCGCCTCTCAGGCATATTGCCGATATTGAGCGTATTACAGCACGCATTGCGCTTAAAACCGCACGGCCACGCGATTTATCTGCCTTGAGGGAAAGTCTATTGCAATTGCCCGCGCTACAAAATTTGCTGGTGAATTGCAAATCCATTTTGCTAGAAACATTAGGCGCAGATTTGCAAAGTCCGCCACAAGTTGTGCAAATGCTAACATCCGCAATTAAGCAAGAACCCGCTTCATTGTTGCGTGAGGGCGGGGTGATTGCCGATGGATATGATGCAGAGTTAGACGAATTGCGTGGTTTGCAAACCAACCATGGTGATTTTTTGCTGCAATATGAAGCCGCTGAAAAGTCCCGCACGGGCTTGGCAAATCTGAAGGTGGAATTCAACAGCGTGCATGGCTTTTACATTGAAATTAGTCGCGCACAGGCAGAGAATGCGCCTACAGAATATCGCCGCCGTCAAACGCTAAAAAATGCCGAACGTTTTATCACGCCAGAATTGAAAGCGTTTGAAGACAAAGTGTTGAGTGCCAATGAGCGTGCGTTGGCACGAGAAAAGTTCTTGTATGAACAGCTTTTAGAGCAATTGGCACCGTTCATCGCTTCCCTGCAGACTAATAGTGGTGCGGTTTCCAGCCTAGATGTTTTGTGTTGTTTTGCCGAGCGCGCTGAAGCGTTGCATTATGTGCACCCGCAATTTATGCAAGAAAATATCTTAGAAATTTCGGCTGGCCGTCATCCAGTCGTAGAAAGTATCACGCAACCGTTTGTGTCGAATGATTTGAGTTTAAATCCGTATCGCCAATTGCTTTTGATAACCGGGCCGAATATGGGCGGCAAATCGACTTATATGCGTCAAACCGCTTTGATAGTGTTGATGGCCTATTGTGGATGTTATGTACCAGCAACTTCTGCTAAAATCGGCGAAATTGATCGCATCTTCACGAGAATTGGCGCTTCTGATGACTTGGCAGGTGGCCGATCCACCTTTATGGTTGAAATGACCGAAACTGCGAATATTTTACATAATGCCACCGAAAAAAGCTTGGTATTGCTTGACGAAATTGGACGCGGAACGAGCACGTTTGATGGACTAAGTCTGGCTTGGGCAGTGGCTAAGCAATTGTTGGATAAGAATA
>JBJXDT010000101.1:0-13246 GCA_046153505.1 Methylophilaceae bacterium
CTAGCCGCTTAATACCGGTTGGACGCTGCACCATCTCTCCCGTGGGGTGGATTGGGGTAACCCATACGCAGCGTCATATACACGGGATACGTTTTACGCTGGGTTACTTAGCGTAGAATTAACCTTAAGGTAACTCGCTTAGTTAGTGCTTGTCTGTTGGTGGGAACTAAGTTAAATTAAACAACAAGGCTAAGTATGTAGAACTGTCTGTGGAGGGCTTGCGGACGCGGGTTCGATTCCCGCCTGCTCCACCAAATGTCAAATAACTCATTGAATATTCAATGGGTTATTTTTTTCTAAGCTCTATTTTGTTCGTTGTCACATTCTAGTGTCACAACAAATCGCAATATGAAAGTCTATATTGCTTCTTGAGTTATCCTAAACCGATGCGGGCTTTATCAGATAGCGCGTAAAACCTCGTCCTTTAGGGCGGGGATGTAAGCGCGAACTGCGAAGCCGTTCAATGCGGTGTTTGTGAGTATGGATAAAATGGTTGGCCCTGATTTTGAAGCAGGCTTAGCCGATTTAAAGGTGCTTGCAGAGAACTAACTTGGAATAAACACAAAAAACCACCTGCAAAGGTGGTTTTTTATTAACCAAAAATTGTTAGTTTGTTGATGTGGTTGGTGTAGCCGAGGCTACTGGCGCAGGTTCTGCCACAAAAATCTCTACACGGCGATTTTTGGCCTTGTTCATAGCGGTATCGTTTGCGGCAATTGGCTCTCTAGAACCCCTGCCTTCTATATTAAAACGATTCGCAGAAACACCGCGTGTTCTCAAGTAATCGCGCACACTTGCTGCGCGGTTAATGGAAAGTGGGTTATTTACCGCGTCTGTGCCAGAGCCATCTGTATGCCCGATAATAGTGACTTTGCTATTAGCATTACTGGCTAATCCAGTGGCGAATGTATCCAACACAGATCTGAAATTTGGCTTAATGTCTGTGCGGCCAACATCAAAAGAAATATCACTTGGAATGTTGAGTTTAAGTTGATTATCTGGCGTTTGCGTTACCACAACGCCTGTACCAGCGGTCGCTTGCTCCATTTGTTTCTTTTGCGCTTCCATGCGGTTTGACCACACGTTGCCTGCAATGCCGCCCGCTACAGTACCTACAGCCGCACCAATTACAGCACCTTTGGTGCCACCTGCTATTGCGCCGATTACCGCACCACCAGCTGCTCCAATACCTGCCCCTTTTGCTACAGTGCTTTGTTTCTCTGTCATACTTGCGCAGCCACCTAGGGTAAATGCAACAAGGACAGAACCTGCAATAATTTTATTATGCATGTTAGTTCCCTTTCTTTTACTACGATTACCCTGAGAACTGTACGACTGACGGCTAGCTAGAAAGTTTCAGCTAAATAATGACAAGACGCGTAAGTGTTGGCGCTAGTGCGAGAAGATAAATTAAAGTATTTTAAATCAGTAAGTTATGCCTGACCAAGTTGTAGCTTGGTTTGTTGAATGATTTCGTCTGCAGTAGCGCTATCGTAAAATAACCCGCCACTTTTTGCTACAACTCGCATACGCGTTGCATTATCACTAATTGGTTCAATTTGCACTTCAATATTGCGGCCATTAGCTTTTGCGGTGATTGTACGAAGGTTGTATTTATCTGGTTTTCCGTCAGATACTACTTTAATTTTCATGCGCCATAATGCATTTATTGCAGCAACTTTCACCTCTGGAGCAGTGGCTGTAAATGTACGGTAGGTAATGCCGTTAATGGTATGACTAAGCGCCTGAGAGCCGCCAATGCCAGCAGCCGTAGTTGCCGCTGCAACACAAGCATTTAGTAGCGCTGCTACCGAAATGATAAGCGCTATGCGCAAATAAGTGCTCACCATCTTTTGCATGAATTATTCCCCTGAATAGCCTATGGTCGTAGAGTGAACCTTTTTCTTATATTCGTCAAACATACAAAAATAATATTATATGTAAATTGCTTAATATACGTTTAAGTAATAAATAAGCCGATAAAAGCATGATTGCTCCGCGGTTTAAAAAAAATATCATGAAGGATAATGGGGTTGTGAAATGGATTAAATTTAGCCAATAATTTAAGATGAATTTTTTATGGTGGTTGCCTGATATTTATGAATAAAATCATTATGATAGCTTTGTTGTTCTTTGCATTGGTTACCAATAGCTATGCTGCTAATTGGGTAAAATTACAGGAAGACAAAGATTCAAAACTCATGCTGGATAAGCAATCGGTTTTGGAAGTGGATAAGCTGAAACGGGCTTGGGTAAAGATTGTGTATAAAAAACCACAAGTGAACGTAGAAGTGGCTGAAAAGACCTATAATTTATCGAAATTATTGTGGTTTTTTGATTGTAAGTCGCAAAAATCAGCCACCTCGCAAGTTTTCCAACTTTCTGATGACGAACTGATTTACTCAGCAGCGGTGGACTCAAGCGCGGCTAAGTTTATTGAGCCCGTGCCAGAAACCGAAATTGATGTCGCCATGCGATATGTATGTGAAATTAATAAGCCAGAAGCGTTGGAGCCTGAAAAGAAAGAAGCTGCGCCTTTAAAAAAAGAAGTGGCTAAAGATGAGAAAGTGGTTGAAAAACCAGCTGAAAAACCAATTGCAAAGTCCAGCGCTAAGCCAGAAGTGAAACCCGAAATGGATAAGGCTAAAGTGGTGAGTACATTGGTAAGTAATGCTGAAAAATCGATGAAATTGAATATTAAGCCTATCGTCATTCCCAAACCCAATGTTGCCAATAAAGCGCACTGGGGTTACGAGGGTGATGAAGGGCCGGAAAACTGGGCAAAACTTAGCCCAGATTATTCTATTTGCGCGACGGGGAGCAATCAATCGCCGATTAATATCGACAAAACCATAGATGCCGAATTAAAGCCTTTGAAAGTTTTTCAACGATTTCCTGCAAGTGACATTGTGAATAATGGCCATACGGTTCAAGTTAATTTTAAGCCAGGCAATATATTGGCGCTCGATGGTGTGTTGTATCAGATGAAACAAGTGCATTTTCATGCACCGAGTGAGAATACGATTCATGGCAAATCTTTTCCGTTAGAGGCACATTTTGTGCACGTAGACGTGAAAGGCAAATTGGCTGTGCTCGCAGTGATGTTTGAGGAAGGTAAGGCGAATGAGGCGCTTGGAAGACTTTGGCAGCAAATACCTGCAAATGAAGGTGCTCCAGTGATTTTGAAAAGCAGAGTGTTGCCTAGTGATATGGTTTCTCAAACTAAGGAGTATTTTCGCTTTGGAGGCTCATTAACAACACCCCCATGCAGCGAAGGTGTGAGTTGGGTCTTGTTAAAAACACCGATGACGGCCTCTGCAGCGCAAATAGAAGCAATTAAGAAAGTGTTTGGGCATCAGAACAATCGTCCAGTGCAGGAGTTGAATAGCAGGTTGGTGGTCGAGTAAAATTAATCAACTTTACTTAAAATTATCACGCCACTTGTGCCACCAAATGCAAACGAATTTGACATGACGTGCTGCAGATCTTCAACTTTTCTCGCCTTATTGGGCACGTAATCCAAATCACACTCTGGGTCTGCTTCGTCTAAATGCATGGTAGGCGGAAGCATTTTTTCTGTAAGTGCGAATGTCGTCGCAACCAACTCAACTGCACCTGCCGCACCCATTAAGTGGCCATGCATCGATTTAGTGGAGCTGACTGGGATTTTATAGGCATGTTCACAAAATACTTGTTTAATCGCAGCGGTTTCGGTCGCGTCGTTAAGCAGCGTTGAAGTACCGTGAGCGTTAATATATCCGATGTCTTGTGCTGTTATGTTTGCACTAACAAGTGCTGCGTTCATGGCTCTTGCTTGACCGTCTATTGAGGGCTGAGTAATGTGCGCGCCATCATTGGTGGTGCCATAGCCAGTTACCTCAGCATAGATTTTTGCACCACGCGCTTTAGCGTGTCCCATCTCTTCTAAAATAAACATAGCCGCACCTTCGCCCAAAACAAGGCCAGTGCGGTTAGCAGAAAATGGTTTAGAAGAAAATGCTGGATTGTTTTCATCTTGTTTAGCCAATGTACGTAGTGCTTCCCAGGCTTTAATGGTGCCAAAGGTCAAAAGTGATTCAGCGCCACCTGCAAACATCAAATCACTATAGCCGTGTTGAATTTGTCGATAAGCCTCACCAACGGCGATGGTCGAAGAAGAACAGGCTGTGGTAAATGTGAGATTCGGGCCATTGAGTTTAAAGTGCATGGCGATTTGAGAACCCGCGGCGCCGTTCATAGCCATGAGCACGGTAAATGGTTTAAGGCGATTTAAGTTTTCCTTAAACAGCCTAACATAGCCTTCTTCTGTAGAGTTTGCGCCGCCCATGCCAGTGCCCAAGTAACAGCCTGTGCGATTTAAATCCTCAACTGTCAGGTTTAAATTGGCGTCTTCAGCTGCTTGTTGCGCAGAATAAAGCGCAAATTGACTAACGCGATCCATAAGCGCTAACTGCTGCTTGGTAAAATAATGCGCACCATCAAATTCTGCTTGCGCGGAAATTTTACAATCGAGTAACTCTGCAAATTCTGAATTAATCAGACCAATGCCTGATTTGCCTTGCGTTACGTTGCTGAAGAAGGTGCTGGGCGTATTGCCAAGTGGAGAAACAATGCCAATGCCCGTAATTACTACACGGCGCAATTCTGGAGTATTCATTTTTTACTTTATTTTGAAGCGGCGGATTTTTCGGCTAAAAGTTTATCAAATAAATCAACCACGTCTTGAATAGTGGAAACGTTTACTTGATCGTTAGGCACTTTAATGCTGAACTTGTCCTCTGCATCAAAAATAATATCAAAAGTGTCGAGTGAATCTAGCCCAACATCAGTTAAAGTACTTTCTGGTTTAATGCTTGCAGCATCAATTTCGAGTTTCTTTGCAATCATCTCTTTTACGATGTCGAAGGTTTTTTCCATAACTAAATCTCTAATTTCTTATTAAGCCACTTTTTGAGCTGGGGTTTGTGCCATCATGTCTGAAAGGTCTTTGCAAAAGCTCACCACGCGAAGCGCGATGTCATCTTTGCGTTTATCCAATGTTAGCACATGGTAGGTGTCGTCGATATACATGGTTTCTACATGGTCCGAGGCGATGTTTTTTTCCACATAATAAGCGTTTTCCAAGCTTGCCATGTCATCTTCAGTTGAATGTACAATTAAAGCAGGTGTTATGACCTCTGACAAGCATTTGCGCGTAGCTTTAATTAAACGCACACTTTCAAGAATGACAGTTGCGGGTGTTTTAAAATAACCGATTTTATCTGCGGTTTGTGTGTCTTTATTCTCCAAAACTGCAGCGACCATCGCTCGTGTTCGTTCACATTTAATGCCGTATGGTGCAGTTTCTTCCCAATGTAAAAAATATTTAAGAGGCGAGTAAAGTACAATCGGTAGCAAAAATGTTTGCTTAAACCACGACACATTCCAGCCATCGTAGAAAAAAGTAGTCGAAAGCAAAATAACACCAGCCACTTGCGTTTTTCTTTTCGAAGCAACCAGAAGTGCAATCAACGCACCCATTGATAATCCTGCAATAAAGACTTGTTCGTATTCTGCGCGTAGCGCATCAAAAGCCGCTTCAATGGATTGGTACCAGTCTTGCCATTTCGTGGCTTGCAAGGCCTCAATAGATGCACAGTGCCCTGCAAGCTCTGGGCATGCAACAGTTAAGCCTTTACGAGACAAAAAGCGACCGAAATGCTTCATTTCAGCAGGTGTGCCAGTGAGGCCGTGAATAAGCAACACAGCTGTATCGCCTTTGCGCTCAATAAAGCCGATTGGACCTAACAAATCATCAATTTTTGTCATCATCATTTACAATTACTCTGCGCCACAACGACGCAATAACATTTCAAACAAGTGTATACCCAAGTCAATTTCTTCTTCTGTAATTAATAAGTTAGGTGCGAGTGTAATGACGTTTTTTTGGTAGCCGCCAATATCCAATACTAGACCATATTTTTTGTCGCCGACCAATAAATCACCTTTTAATCCTTCATTAAACATTTTGTCTGCGAGTGCTCGACTGGCGGTGAAGCCATCCTTCTCGCAAAGTTCAATACGTAAAGCTAACCCTAAGCCACTTACATCACCCACAACTTTCCAACGTGATTTAAGCGCTTGAATTTGTTTAAGGAAATAAGCACCAGTTTTATTTACTTGAGCGCCAAAATCTTCTTCTGCCGTCATTTTCATCACTTCAAGCGCTACGGCCGTACCCATTGGGTTGGAGGCAAAAGTTGAGTGCGTTGAGCCTGGAGGGAATTTTTCTGGTGAGATGAGCTCTTCACGTGCCCAAATGCCAGAAAGCGGGTTCAAGCCATTAGTAATCGCTTTGCCGAACACAAAAATATCAGGGACGATGCCGAAGTTTTCCCAAGACCACAGTTTGCCGGTGCGGTAAACACCCATTTGAATCTCATCCGCAACTAATAAAATGTCGCGTTTCTTCAGGCTGGCTTGGAGCTTTTCCATATAGCCGTCTGGTGGAATAATATAGCCTCCAGTACCTTGCATTGGCTCAATGTAAAACGCGCCAAATTCCGATTGACCTGTTTTAACATCCAACACGGCTTGGTATTCTGTCTCAAACAACTTTTCAAATTGCTTGTGGCAATATGTGTCGCAAGTTTCTACCTTCATGTCATACGGGCAGCGATAGCAATATGGGTAAGGGATAAACTCAGCACGGTCGGCAAAATTACCAAAACGCCGGCGATAGCGAAAGCTAGAGGTTATGGCAGAAGCGGCAAGTGTGCGACCGTGGTAGCCGCCCATAAACGCAAATTGATGTGTTCTGCCAGTGTGGTTACGCACCACCTTGAGTGAATCTTCGACTGCTTGAGCGCCACCCACGTTAAAATGAACACGACCTTTAACGCCGTATTTATCTTCCATATATTTGCAGATAATTTCGGCTAAATCTACTTTTTCCTTGTGTAGATATTGGCTTGCTAATTGCGGCAATGTGTCAATTTGTTTGTGTGCTACATCGGCTAGGCGTTTGTTTTTATAGCCAAAGTTAACGGCTGAATACCACATTTGCCAATCTAAATAAGGCGTTTTATTCTCATCAAATAAAAAGCTACCTTCGCAGTTTTCAAATACTTTTGGCGGATCTGCATAGTTAACAGTATCGCCGTGTGAGCAATATTTATCGTTTTTTTCAAGAATTTCGATGATTTTTCTATTGGTGATTGTTTCAGCCATAATGATTTATCTTTTGAAGGTTAAGCTAGTTTATTTGTAGTTTGTTGAGCATGTTCAACAGGCCATTTTTTGACAACTGCTAGTACATCAGCAAACGTTTGGAACTTGTGGTGTTTGATATTGTTTTTCTCGCAGTGTTTGATGAGCGAACCTTTAGCAAATACAATGTCTGCCATGCTGGAAATGCAAGCATCTGACTTACCATCACCAATGAGAACGATTGGGCCAATCGCATCAATCGCAAGCTCGCGCGCTACTGCACATTTGCACATGCCATTGCCACCCTTACAGTCTGCTTTTATTAGCGGAAAGCTCATCTTAATGCCACTTGTAGTAAAGTTTAGGTGATTGGAGTACACAGGAATTTCAGGCCAGCCGGCATTTTTCGTTGCAACTTTAATGGCGTGGTCTAAGCCGTCGCTGGCGATAACCAGTTTGGCAAATTGTGTTACGTGTTTATAAAAGGGCAGGAAGCTGGCATCGAGTTGAATTCCTCTGAAGAAACTTTCTAGAGCGATGTTGTCTGCTTGCACCATGTCAATTTGGCGTGACATACATTCTACTGCGGTAATTTTGCCATCAAGCCATTCTTGTTCAATATCTTCCCATGAAGGGTCGGCAAATTTCTCTAACATTGCATCGATGGTATCTTTTACTGAGATTGTCCCATCAAAGTCTACGATAAATAGCATGCGCTTCCTTAAAAATGTTTCGTGTATTTTAATCCCATCAGCTTACAAAAAACTTACTAATATTGGCATGGCAAACTATAGTAAGATAAAGCCCTTAAGGCGCGATTAATTGTATATAAAGCAAGGATAATCATGAGGATTTTGCTGGTTGAGGATGACGAGGTGCTAGGTGATGCGCTCAATCAATCCCTAAAGAATGTGGGTTATGCCGTAGATTGGGCAAAGGATGGCCAATTGGCGGATGTGGCGCTGCATGACCAGTTGTACGATGCGGTTGTGTTGGATTTGGGTTTGCCAAAAATTGATGGTATAGAAGTATTACATCGTCTAAGAAAACGAAAGATATTTATCCCTGTACTTATTTTGTCTGCGCGCGAAGGTATGGACGACCGTATCAAGGCACTAGACTTGGGCGCGGATGATTATTTAACCAAACCCTTCAAATTACCCGAGCTTGAGGCAAGATTGCGCGCGCTTATTCGGCGTGCAAACCGTTCTACCAATAGCATTATTGAATTTGGCCCATTGACGCTAGATACAAATGACCGCACGATTCGTGTCAATAATTCGCTTTTGGCGCTTTCTAAACGTGAACTTGCAGTATTGGAGCTGCTAATGTTGAGAAGCGGCCGTGTCGTGAGCAAAGATGCGTTGTTAGAAAATCTTGGCAACTGGTCTGAGGAGTTAGGCACAAATGCAATTGAAGTCTATGTGCACCGCGTTAGAAAAAAGCTGGAGAACCATGACGTGATTATTCGCACAATGAGCGGTTCTGGTTATGTGTTGGAGCTAGCCAAATCATGAGTAAGCCTTACTCCATTCGTAGTCAGCTTCTCAAATGGCTCCTTATTCCTATGATGTTACTGGTGGTGGTAGATTCAACTTTTCTCTACCATTTTGCTGGTAATTTGGAGCAAAAAGCTTTTGATAGGGCATTGTTGGACACTGCAAATGACATCGCACAGTTTGTAAAAGAATCTAGCGCAAAAAGATTGGTTGGCCTAGATAATGATACTAAGGAAATGTTGCTCTCAGACTCCAGCGATATGATGTTTTATGCTGTAACTGATATTAATGGTAGCGTTTTTCTGGGTGAGCCAGGAATTAGCAATAAAACAAATATACGGACAAAACCTTTTTCAGATGCTTCCTCATTTTATTTTAGTGAGTTTAAGCAACAAAGAATCCGTGTAGCGTCGTGGCCAACGACGATTAGAGTTGATGGCAAAGAGATGCAAGTTGAGATATTGGTTGCAGAAACTTTGAATAAGCGGAAACAGTTAAGCAAGCAAATACTGGCCTGGATATTGGTGCCGCAACTGTTATTGTTGCTAGCGGCTGGCTTGTTGGTGCTAGTCGGAATTAAGCGCGGTTTGGAGCCGTTATGGGAAGTGAACAATGCGTTAGCAACCCGCTCATATCGAGATTTGGAACCGATTAAACTTACAAACACACCGCGCGAAGTGAAACGACTGATAGATTCTGCCAACAGTTTGATGAATAAATTAAATCAGGCGATTCATTCGCAGAATAGATTTATCGCGGATGCAGCACATCAACTAAGAACGCCACTTGCTGGCATTCGTGCGCAAATTGAACTGGCGGACCAATCACAAAATGTAACTGAAATTAAGGGGCGTATTCATAAAATATCGACAAGTACCGAAAGGCTGATCCATCTAGTGAATCAGTTTCTAACACTCGCCAAAAACCAGCCAGAAGCAATTCACCAAATGAATTTTGAGGTGATTGATTTGGTGACAATCGTAAAAAATGTCACCAGCGAGTTGAGTGCAAATGCGGCGATTAAAAACATCAGCTTGTTATATCATGGCGCACAGGAAAACGTCATGATATCGGGCGACAAAGCGAGAATTCATGATTTGGTGTACAACCTTATAGATAACGCAATTAAATATACATCAAATGATGGCAAAGTAAGTGCTGAGCTTTATGCAGAGGAGGGTGAGGCTTACCTAATTGTTGAGGATAATGGTATTGGAATTCCTGCAAAAGACCTCAAGTTGGTGTTTGAACGCTTTTATCGCGGCGACCAAAGTAGCGATTTTGGAACGGGTTTGGGCCTGGCGATTGTTAAAGAAATCGCAACACTGCACAATGCTACGGTAGAGGTTGTGAGCAAAAGTGGTGATGATGTTGAAATCAAGTCACGTGGTACAAAATTCAAGGTGAATTTTAATTTAGTTGCGGAGTAGCTTTGTTATTTTGCTGCTCGCCAATATGCGATTCACCGCGTTTTTTGGCCAGAATGACTTGTTTTTGGCGCTCGGTTAGGCTTGCACGCTTATCCTCGGTTAAGCTGTCGAAGCAGTGCGGACATGAGATGCCTGGCGTGTATTTTTCGCTTTTAAGCTCTTCAGACGAAAGTGGCATGCGGCAGGCGTAGCACTGGTCAAATTCACCCACTGCTAAACCATGTTTTACCGCCACGCGTTGGTCAAACACAAAACATTCGCCATCCCACATACTTTGCTCTTCAGGAACAGTTTCAAGATATTTTAAAATACCTCCTTGCAAGTGATAAACGTTTTCAAACCCTTGCATCTTCATAAAGCTAGAGGCCTTCTCGCAGCGAATGCCCCCTGTGCAAAACATCGCCACTTTTTTATGTTTGTTGACATCTAAATTTTCGGCAACAAACTTTGGAAACTCTCTAAAAGTAGTGGTTTTTGGGTCGACAGCGCCTTTAAATGTGCCAATATGCACCTCGTAATCGTTGCGCGTATCCAGCAAAATCACGTCTGGGTCACTAATTAAAGCGTTCCAATCTTCTGGCGCAACGTAAGTGCCAACGACCTTATTCGGGTTGACTTCTGGCAAGCCCATAGTCACAATTTCTTTTTTAAGCTTCACCTTCATTCGGTAAAAAGGATGCTCGTTTGCGTAAGACTCTTTATGTTCTAAAAGCGCAAATTTACCCTCAAATAAGGCGTCAGTGCGTAGATAATGTAATACCGCTTTAATCTCATCAGGTAACCCAGCGATAGTGCCATTAATACCCTCATGGGCAAGTAAAAGTGTGCCTTTAATATGATGCGCCTGGCAAGTCGCCAAGATTGGTGCTTGATAATCGGCAAAGTTAGGGATGCTGACAAATTGATAAAGCGCAGCGGTAAGATATTTTCCTGGATATATTTGCGACATGAGACTTGATATCAATGCACTGTTAAAGCATCATTTTAACATTTTTGTGTACATAGTTAAATCTTACTGGTTGATTTACATCAAGAAAAACGGTTATTGCTGAAATACTAAAATTTCACCTGTGCCATTTTGGCTTAAATCGCCCGCAAATCGTTGCACGCGGTTATTGGCAACAGTGGCAAGTTTTGAGCTAAGTGGTAAAATTACCTTAAATAATAAACTTAGATAAGGCAGGGTGTGTACGCCGCAATCTTGAAGGGTGGCATGTAAGCTTGGTTGTTGCGCGAGTAAAATCGTGCCGCGTCTCATGCTATAACCTGTGTAAGTGCCCAGGCAACCTAATATGGTAACAGTCCCAGCTATCATGCGACTCCCCGTATAATTACCAGCGTTCCCTTCTACTAAAATTAAACCGCGACGCATATTATCACCAAGCCTATCGCCAGCATTGCCACTGCAAATAATACTGCCATTTTGCATATTGGCGCCTAAAAAATCGCCAGCATCACCTTCAATACTAATTTGCCCATTTTTCATTTGCATGCCGATATAATTAAGTTGCGTGTTACTGTTTTTAAACACAATTTGGCTGGTATCGTCGCCACTTATAGCAAAATAATCCTTTACGCTTGGTGAATTTGTATGCGGGCCAAGTTTGAGCTTGCCTATTTTCGTATGTGACAAACCCGCTAATTTGTTCGGCGTAAGTGCACTACAATTGAGTTTTAATGTAGGGTTGGATGTTAAGGTAAAAACCATAGCGCTCATTTCAACACCTCATGCAATTTAAACAAGTGTGGACCAAGTTTTCCGCCATAATTGCCAGCAGAAATACGTTTGATGCCTCCCGCAACACCCAAGCTACATGCTGCCCCAATGCCCACTTTCATCGATTTTGCAATGTCTTCAAACGTCAAGCCGTCAATCACAATTTCCATTACGCTTTCAATGTCCATGTCCAACTCAGTCTTTACTAAGCCTTTAAGTGTGGGGCAAAATGCATCGTTGGTACTGGCGAACATTTTTGGATATTTGCTTCCTACTTTTGAGCCGCTACGCACCACGCCACCTGGAAATGGCATAATTACATTTGGTACTTGCTTCATGGCGTCAATGGCGGCTTCACAGGCGGCCAGTGCTTGCGGCTGTGATTGAGCTAGCACTAAAAAGTTACCACCACCAATCGCGCGCACCATGCCTGTAGTTTCTTGGGTTAAAAACTCGCCATCCATCACAGGAATGCGCCAATAGCGTTTACCGCCGATTAGTTTCGCCGTTTGATAGCCATCGCCAAAATATCGCAGGTGTTTACCAAGGCTAATCATGTCTTCGCTGTCAATGCCACTAAATGCAGCAGCAGTAGGGCAGGTGAGAATACATTGCCCCATGCGCGTTTCTAGTTGTTGCATCAGCACTTTACTACCCATTGCAAACATCAAAATGCTCACACCCACGCGACCATCCGGGGTTTCAGCCATTCTCAATTCACGCTCTATACCTGCCTCTACACCACAACCAATGACGCTGGTGGCAAAGCCCGTCATGGCGTTTGCAGCGTGATAAGCCCATTTAAGGTTTTGCGCAGTAATAATGACTCTTGTGCCTCGCATATTAAATGCCTCGGCATAAGTGTCGTCGATTTGAACGCCGTTAATTAGCACGTGCTTTTCCTTCGTGCGTAATGATTTTACTGTTCAGCTCATCATTACTTATTTTAAAGTTATCTAATTGAATTGTATGGTATTTATCGAAATAGGATTTAAGCCCCTTTTCTACACCTAAGTCAAAATTCGGTTTGGCTGTATGCGTGTTGCCCCACACCACTTTAATCACTTTGCCATCTTTCACTACCAATTCACCATCTTTAAACACAAAATCTGGTTTGCTAAACATGGCTTCTTTATCGGCTTGTTCGGTGTAAACGGTAATATCCGCTGCTGCACCCAAACCCAAATGTCCACGGTCATGCAAGCCAATCAGTTTGGCTGCGCCAGCTCGGGTCATGGTGGCGATTTCGTAAAGGCTATATTCGCGTTCAATAGAGGTCAGATTGCTCATGGCTTGCGCATCTAAACTTAACTTAGCAAAGGATTCGTTACGGAATGTTTTGTCCATCAATAAACGTATTAAATGTGGATAGCAAGTAAATGGCGCACCATTTGGGTGGTCGGTCGTCAGGA
>JBJXDT010000102.1:0-2648 GCA_046153505.1 Methylophilaceae bacterium
CTTCTACCACCTTCTTATTAGCCACAGGCGTAAGCCCAGCCGTTGCTAGTGCAAGTGTACATATTGCCGAGGTTTTTACCACGGGCGTTTCAGGCATTTCGCACGTAAAACTTGGTAACGTGAACAAATCCTTGTTTATAAGATTGCTCATTCCGGGCATTTTTGGCGCGGCGATTGGTGCGTTTTTGCTCACGCATATCGATGGTAAAGTACTCAAGCCCTACATTTCCATTTATTTATTACTGATGGGCATTTACATTATCAGTAAAATTTTTAACAAACTTAAAACTGCCACGCATGAACCAAAGCACGTCGCCAAATTAGCTTTATTTGGCGGCTTTGTTGACTCGGTCGGCGGCGGCGGTTGGGGGCCCGTGGTGACTACTACATTGGTGGCTTCAGGTCACAATCCTCGCGAAACCATTGGCACTGTTAATTTCGCAGAATTTTTCCTCACTTTTACTAGCGCGGTTGTGTTCTCGTTGCTGGTGGTCGAAAGTCCATGGCCAACGGTCGCTGGCTTGGTAATTGGAGGCTTGTTTGCAGCACCATTTGCAGCGTATGCAACCAAAAAACTACATACACGTACCTTGTTAATTTTGGTGGGGTCTTTAATCTGCGTGGTGAGCTTATTTAATTTGTACAAAACATTTTTAGCTTAATAAAAAAGGCGCTGTAAGGCGCCTTTTCAAAAAATAAATACTTACTTCATGACTCGGTTGCGATATTCACCTGTGCGTGTATCAATCTCAATCTTGTCGCCGGTTGCGCAAAATAATGGCACAGGCAATTCAAAGCCTGTTGCAATCTTTGCTGGCTTCATTACTTTACCTGAGGTATCACCTTTTACAGCAGGCTCAGTGTAAGTAATTTCACGCACAACATTATTTGGCAACTCAATAGAAATCGCCTTGCCGTTGTAAAACTTTACTTCGCATTCCATGCCATCTTCTAAAAACGGCAATGCATCTACCATATACTCAGCATCCACGTCATATTGGTTGTAATCTGCGTCCATAAACACATATGTCGGATCAGCAAAGTATGAGAAAGTCACATCCTTTTTCTCTAACACAATCACATCAAACTTATCTTGCGCGCCCACTACTTGCTCGCTTGGCGCATCTGTTAGCAAATTTTTAAATTTCATTTTAACCACAGCAGTGCTGCGGCCAGACTTATTATACTCAGCCTTAACCACCACTAACGGATCGCTACCCACCATAATCACGTTACCAACGCGTAAATCTTGTGCAATTTTCATAATCTCAAACCTAAATTCGTAAGCCGCGCATTATACCTTAACTAAAATTTATTGCAAAAAATCACCAACTTAGTGGCCAAATCAACTTGTTTTGATAACTTTTCAGATTGTTGCATCGCAACGGCGCGAATTGCAGGCATATTATCAAGAAATGTTGGCCAAAATGATTCAGGCCATTTCCCTGCAGACCAATATTCATGAGCCTCACAGGCCGATTGATTTTCACGGTATAACACATCTAAAAATGCATTGAGTTTTGCGATATGCGTGTTCTCACTTTGCAAATAAGGTTGCCAAATAAATGGCTTCCCTGCCCAAATCGCACGCACCCAACTATCCTCACCACGCACAAAATTCAGGTCGCAGCGCCACAAAAGTGCATCATATTCATCTTGCGATAAAAATGGTAACACATGCAAAGTCAGCTGATTTTTTGTTAGCACATCACCAGCACAAAGACTTCTCTTGCCGAAAAATGGCGCAATTTTTTGAATCGAATGTGCTAAAGGCGCATAAATTGAGGTTTTACTGACACCCCCAGCAACTGCTTGGAATAAGGCTTCTAGTGGTGCATTGTCATAACAAAATAAGGCAATATTGAATGACTCACTTTGAGTTTGTATACTCGCATCGCGGCGCATTATCAAATCACGCTCACGCAGCAAGCCACCTGTATTTTCATTAAAGCCCGGGAAGTAAAAATGGCGTGTTAATTTGCCAACTCTCGACTGCCCACCATGAAAATCCGCTACCCATGGTTCTGCAGAAAGATACTCTAAATTCACCCAAACAGTTTGTTCCACCATCTGACTTTGATACGTAGTAGGCAAGCCACAAGCAAACGCCTCTATTACAACTTCTGCTGGATTATCTGCAGAAATAAAATAAATAATTTCAATATTATCAATTAATTGAGAGTTTTTATTAATGTTAATTGTAGGAATTATCTTGCTGGCAACTTGCAGATCATCGACAAATAAGCGCACATGCAAACCATGTTCACGCGTGAGCTGATGCGCCAAGCGCCAACACACGCCAATGTCACCAAAGTTATCGACAACTTTGCAAAAAATATCCCAGCGTTTTTTCATGCATGGCGCGTATAACGCACATCAACTACTTCGTACAAGATCTCACCCGTTGGTGTTAGCACTTTAATTTCATTGCCAATTTCTTTGCCCAACATTCCTTTTGCTAGCGGCGATACCCAACTGATGTAGCCTTTGGTGGGTTCAATTTCATCTTTACCTACGATACGGTAAGTGTGTTCGCTGTCATCAGTCAAATTAAAAATGGTAACCCACGCGCCAAAAAATATCTTATCTAAACCGATTTGTTGCTGACTATCAACCACTACCGCTAAATCCATGCGCTTCATTAAGTG
>JBJXDT010000103.1:0-3735 GCA_046153505.1 Methylophilaceae bacterium
CCACAATTAACAACAATGGATAAATTGAGGAAGTGATAATTTTCTTTTTTACTAGACTAAATTGCTGCTCATATGCCACATATCTGCCTAGAGCAGCAGATAAATCACCTGTCTTTTCACTAGCTCGGACGGTAGCCACATAAAGAACAGGAAATGCGTTTGGCGCCAGGGACAATGCTGCTGAGAATGTTTGGCCTTGATAGAGAGATTGCAGTAAGGCATCTAGCGTCTGCTTGACTTCAGGACGTGACTCTTTTTCTGCAAGCGTCTCTATCGCTTCGACTAAATTTAAGCCCGCTTCTAACAATGCTAGCAACTCCTGGCTAAACAAAGCTAGCGGAAAGCTTTTACTTGCCTTTAGTTTTAGCGACCCTACTTTTGGTTTTGCATTAATTGTGACATAGCCTTCAGCCTGAGCTTGAGCAAGCGCTTCATTTTGATGGTTTGCAGCAATGGTTAAGTAAAACATCTCACCACCTCGCACGGCTCTAACTTCAAAATCCATAAGCTCAGTCTACCAACTCACTACGTCTTCAGATTCCTTAATACCGCCAAGCTGTCCGTCTTTGCCTAGTGTAAAAAGGTCATATTCTCCATGCTCACCAGGAGATTTGTACTGGAATGGCTTTTCCCATGGATCATTGGGTACAGTCTTTTTCAAATAAGGTCCCGCCCATTTTGATTCATTGGTTGGTGCTCTATTAATTGCCGCTAAACCTTGCTCTGTAGTTGGATAATGACCAGTATCAATATGATACTGGTCTAAAGCTTTGCCGATTTCAGCCACTTGAGCACGCGCAATCTTAGTCTCAGACTTGCCAATTTGTTCAAAATACTTTGGTCCAACAAATGCCACCAAAAGGCCGACTATTACCATCACCACAAGCAACTCGAGCAAAGTAAAACCCTGATTTTTTTTGATGCACTGACGTTGCATCAACATCAGGCAAAGCCGTAGCGTGAAGTCAATGGATTGACTGTCTATTTTCACGATACAAATGTCACCAATCAATTAAAGATGACAATAATAGTGAAACTTCTTTACAGAAAGATTTCATATTTATGACTAATCTGTCATAAAGCGATTGAAAGAAGACATTGCTAATAGAAAGAAGGTCAATGCCGAAAGTTTTTAACAACCACTAACTTTAACAATGCGGGGTTAAATGCGAGCGCTAAAAAAACCGGGAGGAAAATTTAATACAAATAACTAATTGGTGCCCGGAGCCGGAATCGAACCGGCACGCCCTTGAGAGGCGAGAGATTTTAAGTCTCTTGTGTCTACCAATTTCACCACCCGGGCAGGTGATTACATGCAGGTTTGTTGCGGTGCGTATTCTAACACTGTCTAGCTAATTCTGATGATAATTCGGCAAAAAATTTTCTTCTGCATCGCTTGCAACTATAAAAAAACGCACTATTTTTTAAGATAGCGCGTTTTAAAATTACAAGAAAATATATAATTAAATTAGTTAGTTATTCACCAATTCACGTACAATTTTCCATTGGCTTCCACTATTTTCGAACTGCAAAGTTTTATTCACTTTGTCGGTAAAGCCTTTTGTAGCAATGCGTTTAGCTGCGCAAACTTCACAACCTTCACCCGCAGCTTTTGCCTTTTTTAACTTATAAGTCGTCATACTGTAATCTTGATCAAAATTAGCAGAGGCATTATTGCCATCACATGTCACTTTAATATTGGAGAGATCTAGATTAATTTTGGCCGGTGTTGTTAGCCTAGACTTACGTTGTTTTTCCCATGTGTCACGCGTTAGAGGCGGCTCTGGCGTGAAAGTATCTGCATAAAAGCTCATATAACCGTCGGCATCTTTATGGCGCCAAGCATCTGCCCAATCATTTACGCGCGCAGTAATATTTGCTTCACTACATGCATCCCCGTTAGGTTTTGCTGGTGCTGCCATCATTCTTTCCGTTGCCACACTTAGCGGCTTTGCTGTTGCCATAATGGCTGCTTTGTCAACCTGAAGCATCTCAGGTGCCGCTGCTTGGCATGTTGCATAATTATCAGCATGCTCAGGGCGCCCGAGATCTGGCAAACCACCACGTGTCACACCTAACTTATTGAGTAAATCACCCTGACTAGCGTAAGTACGGGCGTAAGCTGTATATAAATCACGCTGAGTGATTGTATAGGTACGTCTTGCTTGGAAATATTCATTTTCAGTATCTAACAAATCAAGCAGTGTGCGTTGCCCAATGTCAAACTGCTTGCGATAAGCTTCACGCGCTTTTTCGATAGATAGTTGATGCTGATCTCTGTAACCTAATTGCTCCTTTAAACTAAGTACGTCGTTATACGCAATCACTAAAGTTTGACGCGTATCGACACAAGCCTTATCACGCAAATCTTGCGCTGTGTTTAATTTTTGACCCGCCTGGTCAATAAGTGCTTTATCCGTAAAGCCATTAAATAGGTTAAAGGTTGCTGTCAACTCAAGCAAATCAGCCGCTACACTACTATTTTTCCCGTTTGAACTAGTTTCTAAGCTTTTTCTCCCTTGCAAATCTAGCCTTGGATAATATTTGGCACGCTTGCCCTCAACTTCTTGTTGGCTTGCCTCAATATTCTCAATGGAAGATAGCAACTCAGGATTTTGTTTATACGCAAGTTGCAACGCTTGGTTTGCAGTTGGCTCTATTCCGTCTTTAAAAAAGTCCACTTCTTGCAAAGTGTCCGGTGGCAATTCGCCTGATAAACGCTGGAAACGTGCTGAAACATTTTGTAAGTTGGTGGTTTCAGTGAGCAAATTTGCTTCCGCTAAAGCCAATCGCCCGCTTGCCTGTTCTAAGTCAACTTTTCTCGCAACGCCAGCAGTTACGCGCTCTTCAATACGATCGAACAATTGCTTATGCACAATATAGTTTTCTTTAGCGAAATCAACTAACTGTTTGTAACGTTGAATATCAATATAACTTCTAACAAGATCCAAAGACGCATTTTGCATAGAATTCAGCAACTCATAGTAACGCACGCGTGCCGCGTGGTCTAAGCGATTGACCTCACTACTTGTCGCAAAGCCATCGAACAACATTTGACGTAATACTAATTGTGTCTGCCTATCTGGGGATTCCGTATTGCCGACGTTGGGCGTTAATTGCTCTTGGCTTCTAAAGGTGGAAACTAAGTCTAGGTGGGGGAAAAAACCGCCCTTTGCAGCCTTTTGCTCTTCAAGCGCAGCTTGAAAGTTGTGAAAATTTGCTTGTACTTCAGGGTTGGTTGTAACTGTTTTTTCTACAATCTCTTTAAGCGTTGCAGGCGATGCTGCAAACCCAGGCATACTCGTAAATATAGCAGTTACCAGTAAAACTCCTCGAAATGATTTAATCATTTTTATTTTATTCCCTAATTATACTTATCAAACGCTACCACAAATATTCAAAATCAAACGGTTTTGTAATGCTATTCAGTGCTTTGTAGTGCGCTATATTGGATTAAACTCCCATAAAGGTAAATAGCCATTTTGGGTAAGTTAGTTGCCACTAACGTTTAGTCCTATAGCGTGGTTTACAATATCGAGACAAATCTCTAACTTATTTCGTTCGCGAACGAATATTATGACATAAACTTTAAAATTAAAACACTTTCTCAAAATTTAGTTAAATTAATTAAGGGCTTAACAAAGCTTACTCTTTGCATTGGCTTGCCTCTTATTGTTGGCTTGGCAATAGCGACAGATTTTACCAAATTAGCTAATTTGGCCAGCCAACGCTATG
>JBJXDT010000104.1:0-2801 GCA_046153505.1 Methylophilaceae bacterium
TAAGTTTTACAGCATCAGGTTCTCCTTCTTCGCGACCTTCTAGCATACTCATCAAGGAAACCATTTGTGTGAGCTCAAGCAAGGTTCTTGCATCTGTTTCATTGCCGTACTCGGTGCTTCCCTCGCCCTTTTTGGTCAGCCAATTGATGAAATCCATCAAGTTCGCCATTTTGCTCTCTGCCGCTCGTGGCTCTTCGCTATCGTACAAAAACTTCTCGTACTCAATCGTTTTAAGAAAATCTAGCAAAACTTCACCCGCTGGGTCTCGCAAGGCACGCGCTTGGATGCGCTGTATAAATTGACAAAAAGTAAGCAAATCTTCCAATTGCTTATTACCTATTTCACGCTGAAAATCACCTTCGAAAGCAGCGGCAAATAAGGATACTTTATGCGCGCTGGCAAACTCGCCCAAACGTTCTAGCGTGGTGCTTCCAATGCCCTTTTTGGGCGTAGTTGCAGCTCGTATAAATGCTGGGTCATCATCTTCATTGGCGATGAGCCGCAAATAGCTGACAATGTCCTTAATCTCAGCTTTATCAAAAAACGATTGTCCGCCAGACACGGTGTAAGGGATTTTATGGTTACGTAACTGTTGCTCAAAAATTCGCGCTTGGTGGTTACCACGATACAAAATGGCGTAATCTTTAAATTGTGTTCGATGCTCGAATTTGTGTGCTGAAAGCTTCATCACTACACTTTCCGCCTCATGTTCTTCACTTTGCGTTGCAATGATGTGAATCTGCTCACCTGTGCCAAGCTCGCTCCATAGTTTTTTCTCAAACAATTTAGGATTATTGCTAATCACTTTATTTGCAGCACGTAAAATGCGCACGGTAGAGCGGTAATTTTGCTCTAGCTTAATCACTTTAAGCTTACTAAAATCCTCAGTCAGTTGACGCAAGTTTTCAACATCCGCGCCGCGCCAGCCATATATCGCTTGGTCATCATCGCCCACCGCCGTAAATTGGCCGCGTAAGCCTGTGAGCATTTTTACCAACTTATATTGGCAAGCATTCGTGTCTTGGTATTCGTCAATGAGCAAATATTGCAACTTGCGCTGCCATCGCTCAAGCGCCTCTGGATGCGCCTCAAATAACTCGACAGGCAATTTTATCAAATCGTCAAAATCCACGGCTTGATAGGCTTTAAGCGTTTGTTGATAAAGCTGATACACCTTAGCCGCCGCATGAGTTAGGTCATCGTCAGCCCTTGCTTTGGCTTGGTCCGGATTTATAAAAGCGTTCTTCCAACCCGATATTTGCCACTGTGTTTGCTTTAACAGTTTTTTATCGGTAGTGGCTAAAATATCAGCCACAATTTTAAAGCTATCGGAGGCATCTAAAATAGAGAATTGCGGTTTATAGCCCAGCAACGTCGCTTCTTGCCGTAACATTTGTAAGCCAAGTGAGTGAAAGGTGGCAATCGTTAAACCCTTGGTGTTTTTACCTTCCATTAGCTTGGTAACACGCTCGCGCATTTCAAGCGCTGCCTTGTTGGTAAAGGTAATTGCGGCTATTTGCTTAGCCTCGTAGCCGTTCTCCATCAAATAAGCAATTTTTTGCGTAATCACGCGTGTTTTCCCGCTACCAGCTCCCGCTAGCACCAGCAGTGGACCATCCAAATACTTTATTGCTTCGCGTTGGGCTGAGTTGAGAGTGTTTATCATGGATTGTATTGAGCTCGCCACAAATAATGATGTCGAGGAGTGCAAATTTTTAGTTCTAATGTGATATTTTAACTGCTTAGTTAAAATAAAAACGTAGCGAGTGAAAATAAAGTTATTTGCTTAATTCTGTTTATCATTTATGCTTATTTACCATGCCAAAATTTGATTTAAAAACGATTATTTTTATGTCGATGTTGCTGACATTCATGTTCTCGATGATGTTGGCAATTACGCGTAAGCATCATAAAGAAGTGCGCGGTCCTGGCTATTGGGCTGTGGGCAACTTAGTTGTCGGTTTGGGCATGGTGCTTGTGTTAATTCAGATGGATAATGCGAAGATTGTTTTTTTACCCGGCATTGCGCTTATTGGCACTGGTTTGAGTCTTTATATCAATGGCATCCAAGCATTTTCAGGAAACAATCCAGATCATCGCATACCCATGGCTGCACTCTTGTTACTTCTATTGATGGATGTCATTTTTCTGCTAATTCAGCATAATCTGCGCACGCTTGTCGTGATGGATGCAATTATATTTGCAGGCATTTACCTTGCCTGCGCAAGACTTACTTTTTCGCGTGAAGAAGGTGTTTTGGGTGAGCTTTTTTGGATTACCTCAAGCTTATTTTTGCTCTTAGCGATTCTCATGGTTGCACGCGCTGTTAGTGCGGTTAACGAAGTGGACGAAACTGTTTTTAACTCTTTTGCCACTTCACCAATTAACACGTATAGCTTTATGCTTGGCGCTGTTTCACAGTTTTTCATTTCGGGTTTGTTTGTGTTAATGCTGAGCTATCGCTTGAACCAAAGCCTAGAGTCAATCGCTACTATCGACGGTTTGACTGGCATTTTGAACCGTCGTGGTTTGGAAGATGCTGCACTTAAAATGCAGGGTGTATGTAAGCGTATCAATTTGAGTATGGGTGTATTGCTGATTGATATTGATAATTTTAAACAGGTAAACGATCAGTTCGGACATTTGTCGGGTGATGATGTACTAAAACACTTAGCTGTACGCATTTCAAAACTTTTGCGTACAGGTGATGTGGTTGGCAGATATGGAGGTGAAGAATTTTGCGTATTTATGCCCAATACCAATGAGAATGATGCGAGCGTGCTGGCGGAGCGTATTCGTGC
>JBJXDT010000105.1:0-28973 GCA_046153505.1 Methylophilaceae bacterium
GATGCGAGCCAATATGCCGCTATAACCACTGAGCTACAAGCCAATAAGGGCGGTCTTTCCAAGGCAACAACTTTTGCGCTTTCGGTCGCCGCTTTTAATCGTGTATCGCAATACGATGCGGCCATCAGCAACTATTTATCGGCGATTGATTTCCCCGCCAGCTTGGCGAGCAATAAACCTGTGTCGTTGCAGTTTCCTGCACAAAGCAATACCAACTTTATTAAAGTGCAAGATTTGCGTTACGGCGAAAACCCGCACCAACAAGCGGCTTTCTATCGCGATTTATATCCAGCACCAGGCGCATTAGTCACTGCTGAGCAGTTTCAAGGCAAAGAATTAAGCTACAACAATATCGCCGATGCAGATGCTGCTTGGGAAAATGTAAAATCATTTTCGACTAGTGCTTGTGTCATTGTAAAACACGCCAACCCGTGTGGCGTGGCGCTTGGCCAAGATGCTTTTGAAGCCTATACCAAAGCGTTTAAAACAGACCCAACTTCTGCATTTGGTGGCATTATTGCTTTTAACACAAGCGTGGATTTAAAAGCGGCCGAAGCTGTTTCTAAGCAATTTATGGAAGTGCTCATTGCGCCAGACTTTACAAGGGATGCGCTGAATTTGCTTAAGGCCAAAGCCAATGTGCGCGTGCTTAAAATTGCCCTGCCTAAAGGCGGCGATACGCCATGGGCACAAGGTCGCAACGCACAAGATATCAAACGAGTGGGCTCGGGTATTTTGATACAAACTGCCGATAACCACGATTTGCAAATGAACGACATCAAAGTGGTGTCCAAAAAACAGCCTACACCTAGCCAAATGGCTGATTTGATGTTTGCTTGGAATGTCGCAAAATATGTCAAATCTAACGCCATTGTATTTTGTGGCAATGGCATGACTCTGGGTGTGGGCGCAGGCCAAATGAGTCGAGTCGACAGCACCAAAATTGCCGCGATTAAAGCGCAAAATGCAGGCTTAAGCTTGCATGGTTCTGTGGTCGCTTCAGATGCATTCTTCCCCTTCCGCGATGGCGTAGATGTTCTGGCAGACGCAGGTGCAAGTTGCGTGATACATCCAGGCGGTAGCATGCGGGACGAAGAAGTGATTGCAGCGGCAGATGAGCGTGGATTAGCGATGGTGGTGACTGGCATTCGTCACTTTAGGCACTAAATTTAGGTTTCAAATCATATGAAAATTCTGGTTATTGGTAGCGGCGGGCGTGAGCATGCAATTGCATGGAAAATTACACAAAATAAGGAAGTGAGTCGCGTTTATGTAGCACCTGGCAACGCAGGCACTGCAACCAATCCAGACATGATGAACGTGCCGATTTCTAGCGTGCCAGATTTACTCGCATTTGCGCTAAAAGAACAAATTCATCTCACCATTGTTGGGCCTGAAGCGCCACTTTCTCAAGGCGTGGTAGATGCTTTTCGTGCGTCTGGTTTAAAGATTTTTGGCCCGACAAAAACTGCTGCTCAGCTAGAAAGCTCTAAAGATTTTGCAAAAGCATTTATGACGCGACACAAGATTCCCACAGCCGCGTACGCTACCTTTACCGATGCCGCAAAAGCGCATGATTACGCTAACCAACAAGGCGCCCCCATTGTCATTAAAGCCGATGGCTTGGCTGCTGGCAAAGGCGTCGTGGTTGCAATGTCGCTTGATGAGGCGCACAGTGCGATTGATGCCATGCTCTCTGATAACAAACTAGGCGATGCAGGTGCGCGCGTGGTGATTGAGGAGTTTTTAACTGGAGAAGAAGCGAGCTTTATTGTAATGGTTGATGGGAAAAACATACTTGCCCTTGCCACCAGCCAAGATCACAAACGTTTGCTTAATGGCGACCAAGGCCCTAATACGGGCGGCATGGGTGCTTACTCACCAGCACCCGTTGTCACCCCAGAAATTCACGCACGCGCATTGCGTGAAGTGATTCGCCCAACCGTAGAGGGCATGGCAAGCGATGGCATTCCCTATACTGGATTTCTGTATGCTGGTTTAATGATTTCACCAAATGGTGCAATTAAGACTTTGGAATTTAACTGCCGTATGGGTGACCCTGAAACGCAACCGATTATGTTGCGATTAAAAAGCGATTTTGTAGCATTAGCAGAACATGCAGTCAACGGCACATTGAATATGGTCGAAGCGGAATGGGACAGACGTACTGCGCTTGGCGTGGTAATGGCATCAGAAAACTATCCAGACACACCTAGACTCAATGACGAAATTACTGGCATCCCAAAAAATCTAGAAGATGCGGAAGTTTTTCATGCCGGCACCAAACTGGTAGATGGCAAAGTGCTGACGAGTGGCGGTCGTGTGTTATGCGTCACTGCGTTGGGAGAAACCGTTAAATTCGCACAACAACAAGCCTATCGGATTATTGAAGACATAAAATTTGATGGGGCTCAGTACCGCACGGATATTGGCTTTAGAGCACTTAAAGGATAACCATGGTTAAATCTCAGAATGCTCTGAACATAATTGCAAATAATATTACTTTATTGGCAGTGCTTGTTATATTACTTGCTGGACTTGCATATTTTGTAACCAAGAATTTCGGTGGAGAGTCCAAAGCAAAAAGGAAATTCATTTTCAAACTTACAGGTGGTGTTGGTTTAGGTATATTTGCACACTATATTTTCAGTCAAATATGAACACTCAATCTGTTTTAGAATATCTACAAGGTCTACAAAATCGAATCGTTCAAGCGCTTGAAGTTGTAGATGGAAAAACCTTTCTCCATGACAGCTGGAACCGTCCAGAAGGTGGCGGTGGCACCAGTTGCCTGCTAGAAGATGGAAATGTGTTTGAGCGTGCTGGCATTGGTTTTTCACATGTTCTAGGCAACAAATTGCCGCCAGCCGCCACCGTTGCCCACCCAGAAGCCGCTGGCCGCGCTTGGGAAGCCATGGGCGTATCGCTGGTATTTCATCCACGCAACCCCTATGTGCCAACTGTGCATATGAATATTCGGTTTTTTATCGCAAAAGCAACTACCGAATCTGAAACCGATATTTGGTGGTTTGGTGGTGGCATGGATTTAACACCTTATTACGGTTTTGTTGAAGATTGCGCGCATTTTCATCGCACCAACAAAACTGCACTAGATAGTTTTGACACCACTTATTACCCAAAATTTAAAATGCACTGTGACGAATATTTTTATCTAAAACATCGCAAAGAGCCGCGCGGCATTGGTGGCATTTTTTTTGATGATTTTAACGAACTTGGTTTCGAACAAAGTTTTGCGATGCAGCGTGCCGTAGGCGAGAGTTTTTTACAGGCATATTTGCCCATTTTGCAACGCCGGAAAAATACGCCCTACTCTGAAAGAGAACGCGATTTTCAAGCTTATAGGCGAGGTAGATATGTCGAATTTAATTTGGTTTACGACCGCGGCACATTATTCGGGTTGCAATCTAATGGCCGCACCGAATCTATCTTGATGTCAATGCCACCTGTTGTAAAATGGCGCTATGATTGGAAGCCAGAATCAGGTAGTGTAGAGGAAACGCTTTATACTGATTATTTAATCCATCGAAATTGGCTCTAACTAAGCGATATAAGGGAGTAATATGAAAAGACTGCTTCGCACCAAAGCCATCGCCGCTCATTCTGATAGTGGCCTTAAAAAGTGTTTGACTGCATTTGACTTAGCCTTGCTTGGTATTGGTTGTGCCATTGGCACTGGCATTTTTGTGCTCACAGGCATCGCCGCTGCCACACAGTCCGGCCCTGCAGTGGTACTTTCATTTGTGTTTGCGGGCATCGCTTCTGCCTTTGCTGCACTTTCCTATGCGGAATTAGCTGCTAGCATCGGCGGCTCTGGTAGCGCTTATGGTTATAGCTATGTGGCTTTTGGTGAGTTTATCGCTTGGCTAATGGGCTGGATTTTATTACTTGAGTATGGCGTTGGCGCAGCGGCGGTCGCCAATGGCTGGGCTGGTTATTTCATCAATACTTTAGCAAACTTTAATATCTATTTACCAGAAGCTTTTACAAAAGCGCCAATGATGGGTGGCTTGATTAACTTGCCAGCTTTTGGCATCATTTGGTTCTTAATTGCACTATTAATTATCGGCGTTAAAGAAAGCGCACGTTTTAACAATATCATCGTACTCATCAAACTATCTACGATTGCCATTTTTCTGCTGCTTTCTTTCGGACATATTCATAGTGAAAATTGGCATCCATTCATGCCTTACGGTTGGTTTTCAACTTTAGAGAATGGCAAAACGGTAGGTGTGCTTGCCGGTGCTTCACTCGTGTTTTTTGCTTATTTTGGGTTTGATGCAGTCTCAACTGCTGCTGAAGAAGCCAAAAATCCGCAACGAGATTTGCCAATCGGCTTAATTGCATCACTCTCGTTTTGCACTGTTATTTATATTATCGTCTCTGCAGTACTCACTGGCATTGTGCCCTACACCGAGCTTAACGTACCTTCACCTGTGGCATTTGCACTGACTAAACTTGGCTACACTTGGGCATCCACGCTTGTCGCCACAGGGGTTATTGCTGGCCTGATTACAGTACTACTTGTACTTTTATATGGTCTTACACGGATTTTATTTGCCATGAGTCGTGATGGCTTGATTTCACCTGTGTTCTCAGATGTGAATCCAGACCGACAAACACCTACCAAAGTCATTTTAATGTGTGGTGTGGTTGTGTCACTGGTGGCTGGGTTTATTCCACTTGGTGAATTAGCAGAAACCGTTAATATTGGCACACTCGCCAGTTTTGTGATGGTCTGTGTGGGTGTGATTGTGTTGCGCATACGTCAGCCAAATCTAAAACGGCCGTTTAAAAATCCATGGAATCCATTAATTCCCTTACTTGGTATACTCTCCTGTGGCGCCTTAATGAGCTTTCTGCCTGCGACTACATGGTTCAGATTTTTTGTTTGGATTATCGTTGGCGTGTTGTTTTATTTCATTTATTCACTACACCATAGCAAACTAAAACACATCGTAGATTAATTTTTTGCATTAAAAAAGCCAGCTTGATGCTGGCTTTTAAGAATACATCACCTAATATTATAGTGACAAAATCCACTCAACGATTGTTTTAATATCTTCGTCTTTAACTTGTGGGCTATTTGCTGGCATTGGCATAGGACCCCAAACACCACTACCACCAGCTTTAACTTTAGCAATCAATTTTGCTTCAGCACCTTTGTCACCTTTGTATTTAGCCGCAACATCTTTGTAAGACGGTCCTAATACTTTTTTATCTACACCGTGGCAAGCTAAACAGCCACTTTTTTGTGCCAATGCTTGGTTTGCGCTGGCTTGTGTTGCCAACATCAATGAACCAGCGGCTACTACCATTACTAATAATGCTTTCATGCTATCTCCTTGAATTTTCAAAAAACCCCCTGCAAATCTGCAGCGCTATCATACCCATAATTTGTCAAACTACCAATAGACTTTATAAGTTTTTTAGCAAATCCTGCAAATCTTGGATGCTCGGTGAACAAACAACGCCTTTGCATACCCAAGCGTTGACATCTTTTTCAGTTTTATTTTCTACTATCGTTCTATTTAAAGTTTGCGGTAAATCATTTGCAGATTCATCGAGATAAAAAAACAAATGATGTGGATAATAACTTTTCTGTATTTCCTTACGCCAAGTTTCGAGCTTATTAGCTTCGCCACGTAAAATCACTATACTGGGCGGCACTAAAAACTCGCTCAACCCATGGCATAAATTTGCACAGCTTGCCGGACTGCGCTGCAAGCTGCTATCAAAGGCTTTTAGTGCGCGCTCTGCACTTTGCAAATAACGCGGCTCCCCTAGAATATGCCCAAGCCTTTGTAATGCCACCGCCGCAATGCCATTACCGCTTGGAGTAGCGTTATCGTAAGCACTCTTTGGACGATGGATTAAGGTCTCATGGTCATGACTAGTAAAATAAAATCCACCATCTTCCGCCTCAAAGTTTTCCAATAATGCTTCCGCTAAGTCTTCAGAAAATGCCATGTCAACCGCGCGGTAATTGGCTTGAAGACATTCCAGCAAGGCATCCAGCAGAAAGGCGTAGTCGTCTAAATAAGCATTTAAGTGCGCTCGATCATCTTTGCAAGTTGCTAACAACTTGTCATTTTGCCAAAGTGTATTTTTAATAAAATCCACTGAAATTTGCGCCAAAGCAATCCAATCTGGTCGAGAAAAAATGCGCCCTGCACGTGCCAAACCTTTTATTGCTAGTGCATTCCAGCTTGTTAAAATTTTATCGTCTCGCCCCGGGCGTGTGCGTTGCTCTCGCGCTTCAAACATTTTTTTGCGCGCACGATTCAATACGTCTAATTCAATTTGTTCAGGAATCCTCGTCAAATAAGCGTGCCAGGCCTGCGAGTGTTCATGCGGATCTTCAAAATTTGGTGTTCTATCAAAGCCAAAGCAGTTACTTGCAACGACAAACTCTTCCGCAGTGAGCAAAGTTTTTACTTCTTCGACTTGCCACACATAAAATGCACCTTCTGCGCTATGGCCATTTGCATTTACCGAATCCGCATCTAGCGATGAGTAAAACGCGCCTTGCTGACTTAACATTTCCCGTTCCAGCCATGCAATCGTCTCCTCCACTACCTGCTTGAAACGCGCTTCCTGATTGATTTGCCAAGCATCTGTATACAAAAATAGTAACTGCCCATTGTCATACAGCATTTTTTCGAAATGCGGAATATTCCATCGCTCATCTACTGAGTATCGGCAAAAGCCACCGCCAATTTGGTCATAAATGCCACCATTCGCCATGGCGCTTAGCATTTGCAAGGCCATGCTTTGGGCACGCGTATTTCCCACTTTGGCCTGATGCAACAATAAATTGATATCAGAAGGATTGGGAAATTTTGGCGCACTTCCAAAACCGCCATGCTCGAAATCGAAAGCACTTTCCAGCGAATTGAACGCAAGCTTTATCGTGCTTTCGTTAGCCGCCAACACTTGGCTCGCGCTTGGAATCGTGCGCGCCAAAGCATCAGCCAACTGCTGATTTTGTAGCGCAACATCAGCTCTTTTTTCGTAATAATATTGAGCAACGCGCGGGATTAAATCAGCAAACCCTGGTAATTGATAACGTGCTGTTTTAGGGAAATAGGTACCCGTAAAATAAGGCTCTTGTTTGGGCGTTAGAAATACTGTTAACGGCCAACCTCCACTGCGTTGCGACAACATACTATGCGCAGTTTGGTAGATTTGGTCGATGTCAGGGCGCTCTTCGCGATCGACCTTAATATTGACGAAATGTGCATTCATAAGCGCCGCGATTTGCGCATCTTCAAACGACTCGTGGGCCATTACGTGGCACCAATGACAGGCGGAATATCCAATAGAAAGCAGAATCGGCTTATCTTGCTCGCGAGCAAGTGTTAACGCGGCCTCCCCCCATGGGTACCATTCAACCGGGTTCTCGGCATGTTGTAGTAGGTACGGACTGGTCTCTTCTGCCAAGTGATTAGGCATATTTGCCTAAATGGTCTCTACTGAGTATTCCGCGCTAATAACATGTGTGCGCCCAGGATTAATCACCACCATGTTTTCCAAAGCATTAGTGGTTTCAACACACACCATTTTGCGCCACTCATCAGGTTCACCCATATCACTCATTTGGCCAGCTTTTTCTGCACCAGGACTCCACACCACAGTCGTATCGCTACCTGATTTTGCTACATGAATAATGCGGTTAAAGCCTTTGTCGTGTACCGAGCAATCGCTACTATGGTCAAGGAAAACGCGGTCAAACTCTCCTTTAAAATGCAAGGCATCATGCTCTACATAACGCTGATATTGGCGTACCTTATCTGCATAGACACAATCTTGCATACCTGTAATTTTAACGTTATCGACATCACTCACATTTAAATAAGTGTGGAAAGCCTCGCCAATGACAAAAGGGTGATCCGCTTTGTTAGTAGTAGACATTTCAATACGAAGCCGTCTACCAATAGTAATACTCACGGTAAGCACGTAGGGGTAGGAAAGCTGTCGCTTTGCTTCTGGCGTTTCTATCATTTCTAAAATAATTCTCGTTGCACCAGTCGCCGTTGCATCTACATCAATTACGCGCCAAGGAATGACTCTTGCAAAGCCATGTGGGCAGAATGTGCTATCTGTAGGATGTGCGCCAAACCATGGCCAGCAGATTGGCATGCCGCCACGTATTGATCGTGCTTTTAGAAAGCGTGCATTGCTCGAAAGCCAAAGCACTGGCTGCGTCTGGAATTTAGGTTGCCATTCAATCACTTGCGCGCCCTGCAATGAAATCTTGCCACTACCCAGCGGATTATCAATTTCTAAATAATCTAAGCCATTATCATCATAGGTTTGAACTACATGATTATGCAGCTTGATCTTTTTCTTGGTAGTCGGAAAACTACTAATCTCTTTAACTTCTGTATCCATTTTCTTTTCACTTTTCAATTTGAGAAACATCCCTCACCGCGCCGCGCGCCGCGCTGGTACTCATTGCCGCATAAGCGCGTAAAGCTGGCGATACTATACGTTCACGATTCACTGGTTTCCAAGCACTATTACCTTTTGCCTCCATTTTTGCACGCCGATGTGACATTTCCTCATCTGTAATCGCCAAATTGATGGTGCGATTTGGAATATCGATCTCAATCGTATCACCCTCTTCGACCAAGCCAATCGCCCCGGCTTCAGCAGCTTCGGGTGATGCGTGCCCAATACTTAAGCCAGAAGTACCACCAGAGAACCTGCCATCAGTAAGCAAAGCACATTCCTTGCCAAGCCCTTTAGACTTTAGGTAAGAGGTTGGGTATAACATCTCCTGCATGCCTGGTCCACCGCGTGGTCCTTCATAACGAATGACCACGACATCACCTGCTACTATTGTATCGGCAAGAATTCCCTCAACTGCAGAATCTTGTGATTCAAATATCCGTGCACGCCCAGTAAATTTTAAAATACTATCATCTACACCCGCAGTTTTCACAATACAACCGTCTTGCGCGATGTTGCCATACAACACGGCCAAACCACCGTCTTTACTGTAGGCATGCTCGATGTCACGAATGCATCCGTTGGCGCGATCTGTGTCCAATTCAGGCCACAACATACTTTGCGAAAATGCAATCGTAGTCGGGATTCCGCCTGGTGCCGCGCGATAAAATTTCTTCACGTCTTCATCTTGCGTAGTCGTTATATCCCATTTATCGAGCGCTGCGCCCATCGTGGCTGAATGAACCGTTGGAATATCGCGGTGAATCAGGCCACCACGGCTTAATTCAGACAAAATCGCCATCACGCCACCCGCACGGTGTACATCTTCCATATGGTATTTTTGTGTGGCTGGCGCTACTTTACTTACGCAGGGTACTTTACGTGAAATTTTATCAATATCCGCCATTGTGAAATCAAGACCAGCCTCATGTGCTGCTGCAAGTAAATGTAGCACTGTATTGGTGCTGCCGCCCATAGCCACGTCTAGAGCCATGGCATTTTCAAACGCCTTTTGTGTGGCAATATTGCGTGGCAAAACAGAATAGTCATCTTGTTCATAGTGGCGTTTAGCAAGATCCACAATCAAACGACCCGCTTGTAAAAATAACTGTTTACGTGCACCATGCGTGGCAAGTGTTGAGCCATTTCCAGGCAAACTTAAGCCTAATGCTTCAGTCAAGCAGTTCATTGAATTTGCTGTAAACATACCTGAACAGGAACCACATGTAGGGCAAGCTGAACGCTCAATTGCCTCTGATTTTTCGTCAGAAACTTTGCTATCCGCTGCTGCTACCATGGCGTCAACTAAGTCCAACTTGAGTGTTTCACCCTGCCAGTTAACCTTGCCAGCTTCCATTGGGCCGCCCGAAACAAACACAACAGGAATATTTAAACGCAAAGCCGCCATGAGCATGCCCGGCGTGATTTTGTCACAGTTTGAGATACATACCAGCGCATCGGCACAATGTGCGTTCACCATATACTCCACGCTATCGGCAATCAAATCGCGGCTTGGCAAGCTATATAACATGCCGCCGTGACCCATGGCGATACCATCATCCACAGCGATCGTATTAAACTCTTTCGCTACACCGCCTGCACGTTCAATCTCACGCGCAACTAGCTGTCCTAAATCCTTTAAATGGACATGGCCTGGTACAAACTGTGTAAATGAGTTGGAAATGGCAATGATGGGTTTATCAAAATCGCCATCTTTCATGCCTGTAGCGCGCCAAAGTGCACGTGCTCCGGCCATGTTGCGACCGTGCGTAGTAGTTCGAGAACGGTATTGTGGCATCACTAACTCCTGCTAAATAATGGCGTTATTTTAACACTATTCAGCAATAGTTAAATTAGTGATTCTTTATGGGCCCTTCGCTGAGCAATTGCAAAAAATCGGGTAAAGACAGCGGCTGACTATATAAATAGCCCTGCGCATGCTGACAGCCATAATTTTGAATCAGCATGGCTTGCTCTTTGGTTTCTATCCCTTCGGCGACCAACTCTTTATTGAGGCTATGCGCCATTGCAATAATCGCTTTTACTAAAAGCGCATCTTTCTCATCACTACAAATATCGTTCACAAATGAGCGGTCAATCTTTACCTGACTAATCGGGAATTTATTTAAATATCCAAGTGCCGAATAACCTGTTCCAAAATCATCAATTGCGATTTTAATGCCCATCTCATTAATCGTATTAAGCGCGTCTAGCACTTCATCACTATCTTGCAAAAGCAGGCTCTCAGTTATTTCTAAATTAATCCAGCACGCCTTACAGCCAGTGTCTCTTAAGCTATGTTGTAATTTCAATAAGAAATTATTGCCTACAAACTGTTTAGAAGAAATATTAATTGCAATATCTAAGGGCTCTGCACGGTCTTGATTGATTTGCACAGCAGTCATGCAAGCATGAAGTAAAACCCAATCGCCAATTTCGTTAATCAAACCACTTTCTTCCGCAATTGGGATAAATTTGGCAGGCATCACTTGGCCCAGCACATTACCATTCCAGCGTAACAGCGCCTCTGCGCCCAATATTTTCCCTGTATTGATATTTACTTTTGGCTGATAGTGTAATGATAATTCATTTTTTTTAATCGCATACCTCAGTGCAGTTGCAATGGCGAGATGCTCTATTACGTTTTGAGTGAGTTCTGGCGTGTAAAACTGAAAATTATTACGCCCTTGTTTTTTAGCTTGATACATTGCAGTATCTGCATATTTCATTAAATCTTCTATGTTATCGCTATCTGTTGGATAGCATGCAATACCAGCACTTACTGTAACAAAAAAGCTGATATTTTCGATATTGAATGGCTCTGCCAGCTTTTCTGAAATCTTTGCCGCCAATCCCGCCAAATCATCATCATGGTTAACATCTAATACCAAGATTGCAAACTCATCTCCTCCAATGCGAGCAACCAAGTCACTACCACGCACGCAAGCAGAGATGCGCCTAGCAGCCTCTTTCAACAGCTCATCGCCTACCGCATGACCTAAAGTATCGTTAATTGATTTAAAGTAATCCAAATCAATAAACAACAAGCCAAAATGATTTTGTTGTTTTGTTGCATACTCAATAGCTTGACGCATACGTTGATTAAGCAAAGTGCGGTTAGGCAAAGAGGTTAGTGGGTCGTGATATGCCAAATGCTCCAAACTTTCGCGATATTGGCTCATCTCAGTAATATCACTTGCAAGCGCAAGCGCCCCAATAACGGCACCTTGCTCGTCTAACTCAGGAACTAAAGTCAACATATTGACGTAAAGCGCATCTTTAGATTGACAGTGGATCTCGAAAGTTTGCGATTCAGCTGTCCGCATCACTTCAATCACTTTTTCTTGAAATTGCTCACCTGTCATGTTTTTAATATTGGCATTCCACAACTCCATCGGCGTTTTACCGATTAGACTCTGAATATTGTCGCTTAAAAAATCTCGCTCAGTGGCATTGGCAAAAATTCTCTTGCAACTTAAATCGTACCTAATGATTGATAATGGCAGGCTTTCTACCAGTGAACTATATTCAAGTTCTTTTTTTGCAATTTCTGAAAGAAGTTTTTTGCGCTCGCTGATGTCCCGCGCAAAGCCTACAGTACCAATCACCTCACCATTAATTGCGACTGGAGATTTGTATGTTTCTGCCCAAAAAGTCTCGCCATTACTTTGTCTAATCTGCTCAACTAATGTTTTAGCTTTGCCGCTAGCAAGCACTTCAATATCATCATTGACATAGCCTTGCGCCATTTCTTCAGGCCAAAAATCAAAATCTGAGCTACCTTCCAAGGCTTTTACATCTGTCTCGCCTGCAATTTCTGCAAACTTAGCATTTACCTTCAAAAATCGATTTTGTTTATCTTTCATCCAGACAATGAAAGGAAAAGTATCAAGCAGTGCACGCAAATAATATTCACTGGTTCTAATATCATGCGATTGTGAATTTGCCGCTTCCTTATTTTTCACTACGTCAGAATCACTAACTTGCGCGTAATGCCGTTGCGCGTTTTGGCTTGTATTTTTTTTATTAGTCATTTTTAGCTTTACGAAAATTTACCCTGTTTATTCTACGCATTGCAATTGCAATACAACTTAAACTAGCATTTCGGTACAACTTTAGTACTTTTTAAAGCCTGCAAATAATAACTATTACTCTCAATTTAATCTAGTACAATTTTGGTTTTCCCTTTGCAAACATTAACTTCATGATAACGCATCCACAATTTGACCCCGTTGCAATTCATATTGGCACATTTGGTATTCATTGGTATGGCCTGATGTATCTCACAGGGTTTCTCGCCTTTTTGCTTCTTGGAAGGTATCAAATCAAGCACAAACCATGGTTTAACTGGACCAATATTATGCTTGATGACGCATTGTTCTATGGAGCACTTGGCGTTATTTTGGGCGGGCGTTTTGGTTATGTTTTGTTTTATCAGCTATCCAGTTACATCCAACACCCACTAGATATTTTTAAAGTTTGGCAAGGTGGCATGAGCTTTCACGGTGGTTTTTTAGGTGTTTTAGTAGCCATGTTTTTCTTCAATAAAAAGTATCCGCAACCTTGGTTAAAGGTGATGGATTTTGTGGCGCCTTTGGTGCCTATTGGTCTAGGTGCTGGGCGTATGGGAAACTTTATAAATGGTGAACTTTGGGGTAGGCCTACTAACGCTAATTACGGCATGATTTTTCCACAAGTAGATTTATTGCCCCGCCACCCTTCACAGCTCTATGAGTTTGCTCTTGAAGGCGTCGCTTTGTTTTGCATTTTGTGGTGGTTTTCGCGAAAAGAAAGGCCAATTGGCGCAATTTCTGCAATGTTTTTATTAGGTTACGGTAGCTTCAGATTTTTAGCAGAATTCACACGTGAGCCAGATAACTACTTAGGTTTGCTACAGCTTGGTTTAAGCATGGGTCAATGGCTCAGTTTACCTATGATTGTGATTGGCGTTTGGATGTTGAGAAAAAGCAATCAAAATGGTTTTGAAAAATCATAATTCAATGTCGAAATCACATCATATTTATCTGAATTCTGGCACCTACGCACGCCGCTGCGATACAGTAAAAAAACTAAGCATTCTCAATCAATGAGTTAAGTCAGGCTATTTTAATATTTTCATTTATTTTACTGGCACACGAATTGCTGAATTAATACTGCAGCCCTTATTTGGAAAGAGAAAAAATGAAAAGTTTAATTGAAAAGATTTTTAGACGCGAACCAACGTTAAATTACGTAATTGCAGAATATAAGCCATTGTCAAATTATGTACCGAAGCCAAGCGTAGCTATGGCTGAATACGAAGTTGAGAAGGCAAGAATGAACGACGAAATGGAAATTGATAATATTTATCAGAGCAACTAAACCGCCGTTAACAACAACGGTTTACGCTTTTCCATTGCTTATCCTGCATTAGGGCAAAAAAGGCTTTACGAGATAAGGCCGGTTTAGCATCTACTGTATTGGCATGAAATTCTGCATGGTGTTTTAAATAACGCTCATAGGCATCATCGCCAGATAACTCACGTAATAAATGCCACAAATGTTGAAGTTTTTTAAGCATTTTCAAGTGCTGTTCTAATATAAGCAACCTCGCTGGAAGGCAATATCGGCGAGCCTTTCAGAGCACGGTAAGAAGCATATAACATATCCAAAATCACTATCCATAACACCACAACAAAAAACATGGTTAAATAAGCATCTAAATGCTGGTTGAATATAAGTTGCGGTGCAACAGCAGCTTTATCCACTGGCAAAGCACCACTCGCCAATTTAGCACTTAAATCATTTGCTGATGCAAAAAAGCCTATCCGAATATCATGGCTCATGATTTTTTGCCATGCTGCAGTAGTAGTAACAAGCACCAACCAAACAAGTGGTAGCGCTGTTACCCATACGTACTTCAATTTACCAGATTTAACAAAGATGCTAGTAGCCACACATAAAGCAATAGCTGCTAGCATTTGATTCGCGATACCAAACAGCGGCCACAGAATATTCACGCCGCCATTCGGATCAATCACGCCTATGTAAAGAAAATATCCCCACCCTGCAACGACCAATCCACTGGTTAGAATAACTGAAGGCATATACGAGGTTTCTCCCAGCTTTTGATTGAAATTGCCCAGCATATCCTGCAACATAAATCGCCCAACTCGTGTGCCAGCATCTAGGGTCGTGAGAATAAAAATTGCCTCGAACATAATGGCAAAGTGATACCACAGCGCCAATAAACTCTTGCCAAATGCGCTACCAAAAATACTTGCCATGCCTACTGCAAGGCTTGGCGCTCCGCCAGTGCGCGCAAACAAGCTTGTTTCTCCCATATCGCTTGCCAGCTGTTTCATTTGCTCAACCGTTACCGCGAATCCCCAACTGTTAATTTTGGCAATTGCATCTACGGCCTCTTTGCCAACCACGCCAGCTGGGCTATTAATGGCGAAAAATATGCCTGGCTCTAAAACTGTAGCGGCTATCATCGCCATAATGGCAACGAAGCTTTCTAACAACATTGCGCCGTAGCCAATCATACGAATATCGCGCTCATTCGCCAGTATTTTTGGTGTGGTACCGCTTGAAATCAGCGCGTGAAAGCCTGAAATCGCGCCACAAGCGATGGTAATAAACACAAATGGAAACAACTTACCGCCAAAAATAGGTCCAGTGCCATCGGTAAATTGCGTAATAGCTGGCATGTGAATCTGTGGGCGCAATATCACGATGGCTATCGCCAACAAAATCACCGTACCCAATTTCATGTAGGTAGATAAATAGTCGCGCGGTGCGAGCAGCAACCAAACTGGCAGCACAGCTGCAGCAAAGCCATAGACGATAATGGCATATGCTAGCGGCAAGCCTTCGTGATCAAACAGCACGCGCAAGCTCTCGTGGTGGTCAATCCAACCGCCAGCGAACACCGACAAAAGCAAAAGCGCAACACCAATTAATGAAGCCTCCAACACGCGGCCAGGGCGAATATTGCGCATATAAAAACCGATAATCATTGCAATCGGAATCGTCGCTGCGACGGTCGCAGTCGCCCAAGGGCTATGCTTCATGGCGTTCACCACCACTAATCCCAACACCGCAATCAGAATAATCATAATGAGCAAAGTGCCCACCAGCGCTGCTGTGCCACCGATAACACCAATTTCATCTCGCGCCATTTGTCCTAAACTGCGACCATTTCTTCGCGTAGAAAAAAACAAAGTCGTCATATCTTGCACAGCACCGCCCAATACTGCACCAATCAGTATCCATAAGGTGCCTGGCAAATAGCCAAATTGCGCTGCAAGCGTGGGGCCAACCAAAGGGCCAGGGCCAGCAATTGCAGCAAAATGATGCCCAAATACCACCCATTTATTGGTAGGCACAAAATCGCGCCCATTATCTAAACGCTCTGCAGGCGTGGCGCGCGTTTCATCTATCATTAAAACTTTCGCCGCTATCCAAGCCGCATAAAAGCGATACGCCAATGCATAAATACAGGCTGCGGCCGTAATTAGCCACAATGCGTTAATGCTCTCACCGCGATTAAACGCTATGCCTGCCAGTGCGGCAGCGCCAAGAAATGCCACGAAAATCCAAGTTAATTTTTTCATCATCATATTTTAAAGCAATCCTCGCTCTGTAAACGATAAAGTATGATTACCCGCCACAATAAAATGGTTGAGCACCAGCACATCCACCAGCGCAAGGGCACTTTTAAGCACTTGTGGAATCAGCTCATCCGCTTTGCTTTACTGCACTACGCCACTTGGATGATTATGCGCAAAAATGACCGCAGCAGCTTTGTAATGCAACGCGCGTTTCTTTCAGGCTACCACTAAAAATTTTTCGCCGGCAATTAAACGATTTTGCGTGTCTAAAAATAGCACCAAAAACATTTCTTTTAATTGTCGACCAAGCTTAAGCACCAAATAATCTCGCACTTGTTGTGACGAGCATAACAAATCTTGCATACGCATTTATTCGCTTAGTGCCCGACGAATCATCTCGAAAAAATAGCCTGTAACTGCACGTATTTACTGATGCCGATGCCATGCACATTGCTATTGGCTTTTTCGCTTGCCGCAAAAAAACCGTTCAAACTACCAAACTCGTTGAACAAATAACGAGCTAAATCTACAACGCTTTTGCCTGTGACGCCAACGCGCAGAAAAATTGCCAATAGCTCGGCATCCGAGAGCACACTTGCGCCTTGCTTAATCAGCTTTTCACGCGGACATTCGCTTGCTGGCCGATCGGTAATCGCCTTGTAGTCACCTTTCCTCACGTCGCAACAAAAAGTATTATAGCCGCACATCTGCAACACATCGCAATTACAAGCTGTTTCAGATAAAATCGAGGGATGGTAGCTAACTTACAATCCAAGAAAATTTTATTCGGAATCACTGGCGGCATCGCAGCTTACAAAGCGGCGGAGCTAGTGCGCTTGCTAGTTAAGGCTGGTTGCGATGTGCAAGTCGTGATGACGGAATCCGCTTGTCAATTTATAACGCCCATGACGATGCAAGCACTCTCTGGAAAGCCCGTCTTTACTGGTATGTGGGAAACTAGCGTGGAAAATGGCATGCCACATATTGAGTTGAGCCGTGGCGCGGATGCAATCGTAATCGCTCCCACCAGCGCTGAATTTATCGCTAAACTTTTGCATGGTCGTGCGGATGATTTGCTTTCTACGCTTTGCTTGGCACGCGATTGCCCATTGCTGGTAGCACCTGCAATGAACAAACAAATGTGGGAAAACCCGGCCACCCAGCGCAATATCGCACAACTTAAGGCTGATAAAATTGAAGTGCTTGGCCCTGGCGCTGGTGAACAAGCTTGTGGTGAAGTTGGTTTGGGGCGCATGTTAGAGCCTCAAGAAATTTTCGACTTACTGAATGCCTACTTTACTCCCAAATTATTATCTGGAAAACGCGTACTCATTACAGCAGGGGCTACTCAAGAAATGATAGATCCCGTGCGTGCGATAACCAACTTAAGTACCGGAAAAATGGGTTACGCTATTGCAAAAGCGGCAGAGAATATGGGCGCTGATGTCACATTAGTGAGTGGTGCTACGACTTTGCCAATTGCGCAAAATATCAAAAATATTAGCGCCGAAAGCGCTGATGAGATGTATCAAGCCGTGATGAAAAATATAATGAATCAGGACATTTTTATTAGTGTTGCAGCAGTAGCTGACTACTCACCTATAAAAAAGAGTGCTCACAAAATCAAAAAAAATGAGACTACACTTACCCTAGAACTTAAACGCAACAAAGATATTCTTGCTGAGGTGGCTAACTTACCCAATGCCCCATTCTGCGTAGGTTTTGCTGCAGAAACTCATGATTTAATCAACCTCGCCGAACAGAAACGTGCTGCAAAGAAACTACCTCTGCTGGTTGCCAACTTAGTGTCTGAAAGCATGGGGCAAGATGAAGCAAGAATTACTTTGCTTGACGACAATGGCAGTCACGCGCTGCAAAAGGCGACCAAAGATGTACTTGCAAACGAACTTCTATCCCATATTAGTCGCTTACTAGCTTAGTAAAAAAGGAAATAAAAATGAGTATCAATGTTGACGTAAAAATTCTAGATGCACGCCTGCACCATATGATGCCAAGTTATGCCACGCCAGGCTCTGCTGGCCTAGATTTGCGGGCTTGTATTGAGCATGCGCTAACTATTCAGGCTGGTGAGACGATAATGATTCCAACAGGTTTAGCAATACACATCGACAATACTTATTATGCTGCGTTGATTCTGCCACGCTCTGGCTTAGGACATAAACATGGCATTGTTTTGGGCAATTTAGTTGGGCTGATTGACTCGGATTATCAAGGTCAATTGCTTGTTTCATGCTGGAACCGCAGTAAAGAAGCCTTTCTGCTTAACCCTATGGAGCGTATTGCGCAATTGGTGATTGTGCCTGTGGTGCAGGCGGAATTTCATGTAGTGGATGAATTTGCCGCTAGCGAACGGGGCGAAGGTGGATTTGGCAGTACTGGAAAGCACTAAAAAAAACATATATTTAGCTTGAAACAAAGCCTCATTCCGTACTATAATTGCGGTCTTTCGCAAAATGCAAAGTATTTGGAGATATCCATGGCACGTGTATGTCAGGTAACAGGCAAAAAGCCTATGGTGGGAAACAATGTTTCTCACGCACAAAACAAAACAAAACGCCGTTTTTTACCAAATTTACAAAACCGTAAATTTTGGGTTGAAAGCGAAAATCGTTGGGTAAGCATGCGCATTACGAATGCTGCTTTACGTACGATTGACAAAAACGGTATCGACTCAGTACTCGCTAAAATGCGTGCTGCTGGCGAAAAAATCTAAGGGACATCATCATGCGTGAAAAAATTAAATTAGAATCAAGTGCTGGTACTGGTCACTTCTATACTACTAGCAAAAATAAACGTACGATGCCGGAAAAAATGGAAATCAAAAAATTTGATCCTGTTGCTCGTAAGCATGTAATGTACAAAGAAGCTAAACTAAAATAGTTTAGTTCAAATTAAAACCCGCAATTGCGGGTTTTTTTACGCCACTATTTCTCGCCAATCAGCCTAACTTCTCTCTGAGGGTATGGAATTACTATATTGTTTTGTCTAAACTTTTTCCATATGTCTATGTATATTTTAGATTTAAGTTCCATAGAACCCTCTTCCTGATCTTGAATCCAAATATGTAGCATTAAATCTATACCACTTTCTCCAAATGCAATGACATATGAAACAGGCTTTGGATCTTTTAATACGCGCGCGTGTCCTTTTGCTGCGTCCACCAAAAGCTTCAGGGCTAGCTCCATATCACTTTCATAGCCAATTTGAATCGGTATCTGTACTCTGGCATTTCTATCGGCAAACGAGTGATTAATAACAGAGTTGGTGATAAAAGTTTCATTTGGTATGACTACATCTGTACCATCTAATTTACGTAATACCATATATCTTGATCGCAACTCTGTGACCACACCATAATGATTTTCGACCGTAATCACATCACCAATTTGCATTGATTTATCGATTAGAATGATGAAGCCGCTTACATAATTACTGGCAATTTTTTGTAAGCCAAAACCCAAGCCTACGCCAAGAGCACCACCAAACACCGAAAGCAGTGTGATGTCTAGTCCAACTGCTGAAAGCGCAATGAGTACGGCGATAAAGATGAATAAAATACGGATAAGTTTTACCATGACCACCCGCATATTCATGCTTACTTGCTCGGCACGCATGAGTTTGTTTTCTAGCAAGCGGCTTAACCACAGCGCCACAAATAGTGTGATGACTACCGTCAATAAGCCTTGAAGCACAATCAGCAAATTTACTGGGCTTTTGCCAATCCTAAACTGAACGCTCTCTAACGCTAGCGAAATCTGAGATAAATAACCAGTCAAATGCAAAGCAAGTAATACCCAAATGCCCCAAGATATAGCGTTTTCCAAAGGTTTGAGCCAGCCCCCAGATGGGAAAATATAGCGCATCGCAAAAACAATCAAACGTATCGCTGCCATTGCCAGCAACAATTTACAAGCGATGGTGAGCAAACTCACATGTTGAAAACTAGCTAAAATCAGTTTTGCAACCCAAATAAAACATAAGGTAGAAAGTGGGAAAAGTACACGATTGATGCCACCTATGGCCAGCTTTGCTTCCTCTATCGGCCGATTTTCTTGAACGCGTTTGAGTACATAATTACGCAGTGCGCCGTTGATGAGCCATGCCATACAAATGGCGCCAAATATAACAGCTAGCTGCCATGCGGCTACAGTGCTAGAGATATCACCACGTATTTCTTGCCAAATATTTAAAAATTCTGGATTCATTTAGATTAAGAAAATAGTCGCCAATCCTAAAAAGATGAAAAAGCCCCCGCTGTCTGTCACCGCAGTAATAAGTACGCTAGAACCTACCGCGGGATCGCGCCCAAATTGCGTCATCACATGCGGTATCATCACACCCATTACCGCTGCCAAAAGCAAATTTAGCGTCATAGCAGTTGTCATCACGAGCCCAAGTTGATAATTACCGTAGAGCATATAGGCGATTACACCAAGCACGCCACCCCATAACAATCCATTGAGAAGAGATACACCAAGCTCTTTTTTGATTAGGGAACTCATATTTGTGCCAGAGATTTGTCCTAATGCTAAACCTCGTACAATCATTGTGGTGGTTTGGTTGCCAGAGTTTCCACCTATGCCCGCTACAATAGGCATTAAAGCAGCCAGCGCTACGACTTTCTCAATAGAACCTTCAAACAAACCAATAACCCGCGAGGCAACAAATGCCGTCACTAAATTAATAGCTAGCCATGCCCAGCGGTTTTGCACTGATTTCCAGATACTTGCAAAGAAGTCTTCATCCTCACGTAAACCAGCCATCGAAAGCATGTCTGATTCTGCCGCATCGCGAATATAGTCCATTACCTCATCCACGGTAATACGTCCAACGAGTTTGTTATTTTTGTCTACGACTGGAGCCGTTACTAAGTCGTAACGCTCAAATGCCTTAGAGGCATCATCTGCAGTGTCTTCAGGATGAAACAGCACTGCATCTGCCGCCATAACATCTTTCACTTCAGCATCCAAATCGTTCACCACCATTCGTTTTAGCGGCAATACCCCTCGTAAAATATCATTTCTATCTACCACAAATAGTTTGTCGGTGTGATCAGGTAATTCTCCCAAACGGCGCAAATAGCGTAATGCCACCTCCAAGGTAATATCTTCACGAATCGTCACAATATCAAAATCCATCAAACCGCCAACGCTGTCTTCAGGGTAGGAAAGAGTAGACTGCAAGCGCTCTCGATGTTGCGAATCAAGACTATCCATTAAGTCTTGCAACACGTCTTTCGGTAAATCTGGTGCTAAATCTGCAAGTTCATCGGTATCTAACTGCTCGGCAGCAGCCAACAACTCTTGTGAATCCATGTCAGCAATAAGCGTCTGCCTAACCGCATCAGACACTTCTAGTAGAATGTCGCCGTCACGTTCTACCTTGACCAAATCCCAGACAATCAGGCGCTCTCCAAGCGGTAAGGCTTCTAAAATATGCGCCACGTCAGCGGTATGCAGATTATCTAATTTTTTTTGTAGTTCGCTTAAATTTTGCTTGTGAACAAGTGATTCAACAAGATCATGTTTCGGCATTTCCTGACGACGGACGAGTCCCTCCACCAGTTTGTGTTTCTCCAATAAAGAAATCACCTGCTGCAGATTTTCGCTTAAACTCTCACTGTTTTCTTGAATATCAGCCATAAAGTACTCAACTGCATCTGTTTGCTACAAAAGTACTATTATGATGGTTTTTTTCAAGATTCTGAAATAAATGAAGATTATTTATGCTTAAACTTTTTACAACTTCTCACTGTCATTTATGCGATGACGCACTAATGCTTTTATTGCAAGTTTGTGATACTCAGGAAGTATCAATAATTGAAATTTCTGAGAATGATGGCCTAATGATTACTTATGGGACTAGAATTCCCGTGTTGCAACGTTTAGATACCAATGCCGAGCTTAATTGGCCATTCGACAACAAAACGCTAATGGAATTTTTAGCTAATTAAAACAAAAAAGTCAGCATTTAGCTGACTTTTTTTACAAGCAGATATATTAATCTACTGATACTGCTTCTGTTGATGTATCTGGGCGATCTACCAACTCTACAAATGCCATAGGCGCATTGTCACCATTACGGAAACCGCACTTAAGGATACGCATATATCCACCATTGCGTGTATTGTAACGTGGGCCCAATTCGCCAAATAATTTTCCAACAATATCGCGGTCGCGTAAACGGCTAAAAGCCAAACGACGATTTGCAAGTGTTGCTGACTTTCCTAAAGTTATTAAAGGCTCTGCAAATTTACGCAATTCCTTAGCTTTAGGTAAAGTGGTTTTAATCACTTCATGGCGCAACAATGATGTAGTCATATTGCGGAACATAGCAGCACGATGGCTACTAGTACGATTTAATTTGCGATTGCTATTACCGTGACGCATAGTAATTTCCTTAACCTTATAATATTAAGCTATTAAGCTTTTTCAAGACCAACAGGTGGCCAATTTTCTAACTTCATGCCTAATGTCAGGCCTTTTGAAGCTAAAACATCTTTAATTTCGTTGAGCGATTTGCGACCTAAATTAGGCGCTTTCAACAACTCATTTTCAGTACGTTGAATCAAATCACCAATATAGAAAATATTTTCTGCTTTTAGACAATTAGCTGAACGCACTGTCAATTCCAAATCATCTACAGGACGTAATAAAATTGGATCCACTTGCGGAGCAGACTTAACTTCAATTTCACTTGGCGCACCTTCTAAGTTAGCAAATACAGAAAGCTGACCAATTAAGATACGAGCTGCATCGCGAATCGCTTGCTCTGGCTCGATAATGCCGTTAGTCTCAACGTCCATAATCAACTTATCCAAGTCTGTACGTTGCTCAACGCGTGCGCTCTCCACTTGGTAGCTCACTTTGTTGATTGGGCTAAATGATGCATCCACCATAATAAAACCTAGTGCGCGGTCTTCTTGATTAACTTTTTGACGCGCTGGTACTGGTTGATAACCACGGCCCATAGCAATTTTAACTTCTAAGTTAAGTTTCCCGCCTTTTGTTAAGTGCGCAATCACATGATTAGGATTCACAATCTCAGCATCATGACCAGTATCAAAATCAGCGGCAGTAACTATACCTTCACCTGATTTACTTAAGGTAAGAATAGTCTCTGCTTTAGTGTTGAGTTTAAGTGCTACACCTTTAAGGTTTAGCAATATGTCTACAACGTCTTCTTGCACGCCATCGATAGTAGAATACTCATGTACAACACCATCAATTTTAACTTCTGTGATGGCAAAGCCAGGAATAGATGACAACAATACTCGACGTAGTGCATTACCTAATGTATAGCCAAAACCACGTTCCATTGGCTCCAAAGTAACTTTGGCGCGCAAAGGTGTAATTACTTCCACATCGACTACGCGTGGTTTTAAATATTCTGTTGGATTGCTTTGCATAAAATTCCTTGACGTAATTGGTTGATAAAAAGTCTGTACTAAGTGCTAATTACTTAGAGTACAGCTCGACTACCAATGATTCGTTAATCGTTGAAGGCAAATCTTCGCGTTGTGGTTTAGATTTAAATGTGCCAGTAAACGCTTTTACGTTAACTTCCAGCCATTCTGGAAAACCACGCTGCTCAGCTGCTTCTAGAGCAGATTTAATGCGTAATTGCGCCTTTGCAGATTCAGCAACAGAAACTACATCACCCGCTTTAACTTGGTATGATGGAATATTCACACGCTTTCCGTTCACCAAAATACTGTTATGTCGCACAATTTGACGCGCTTCTACGCGAGAACCGCCAATACCCATGCGGAAAGCAACGTTATCTAAACGACATTCCAACAATTGCAATAAGTTTTCGCCAGTAATGCCTTTTTTGCGATCGGCCTCAGCATAATAACTACGGAATTGCGCTTCTAACACGCCATAAATACGACGTACTTTTTGTTTTTCACGTAATTGCACGCCGTAGTCAGACAAACGTGAATTGCGACGCTGACCGTGTTGGCCAGGTGGGAAATTACGTTTTTCGATTGCGCATTTGTCAGTAAAGCATTTTTCAGCTTTTAAAAACAGTTTCTCGCCTTCGCGACGACATTGACGGCATTTAGGATCTAAGTTTCTAGCCAATTTATTTCTCCAGTAATCTTTGTATCTTAAATACGGCGTTTTTTAGGTGGGCGGCAACCGTTGTGAGGCACAGGCGTCACATCGGTAATGCTAGTAATTTTAAAACCAGCCGCGTTAAGCGCACGTACTGCAGACTCACGGCCAGGACCAGGACCCTTAATGCGCACTTCAAGATTTTTTACACCAGACTCTTGTGCAGACTTTCCTGCAACCTCTGCTGCAACTTGTGCAGCAAATGGCGTACTCTTGCGTGAGCCCTTAAAGCCTTGTCCGCCAGAAGTCGCCCATGACAATGCATTGCCTTGACGGTCGGTGATGGTAATAATCGTGTTGTTAAATGAAGCGTGCACGTGGGCTATACCCTCTGCAACGTTCTTTTTAACCTTTTTTCTTACACGTACATTCGCTTTTGCCATGTTGTCCTTACCTATAAATTCTATTTAGCTTGTTTAATTGCTTTTACTGGACCTTTACGCGTCCGCGCATTGGTTTTAGTACGTTGTCCACGCACAGGCAAACCACGGCGATGACGCACGCCACGATAGCAGTTTAAGTCCATCAAACGTTTGATGTTCATTGAAATTTCGCGGCGCAAATCACCTTCGACTTTAACTTTAGCAACTTCATCACGTAGTTTTTCAACTTCAGCATCATTCAAATCTTTAACTTTAGCTGTGGCAAGCACGCCCGCTGCTGCACAGATTTTTTGTGCTGTGTTTCTACCAATGCCATAAATCGCAGTAAGTGCGACATCTGCATGTTTATGATTTGGGATATTTACCCCAGCAATACGAGCCATACTTTTAACTCCAAAAATTAACCGCTACTATTATTAATAAGTCTGCGACCAAATAAAAAAGCCTTGCATTCTAACAGTTTGCACTTGGCATTTCAAACCAAGCACTCACTAAATCAAGCAATTATCCTTGACGCTGTTTATGGCGAGGATCCGTACAAATAATACGCACCACGCCACGACGACGTACAACTTTACAGTTACGGCACAACGGTTTTACTGATGCACGAACTCTCATAATTAACCTCTTTTACACTTCTAAAACTTCAGTTACTTTTCGCGGAAAGTAATCCGCGCTCTTGTTAAATCATAAGGCGTCATTTCAACTGTCACCTTGTCACCAGGCAAAATACGAATATAGTGCATACGCATTTTCCCTGATATATAACCTAATACTGTATGACCATTTTCCAATTTCACCTTAAATGTCGCATTTGGGAGATTCTCTAGAATCTCACCTTGCAACTCTATGGTGTCTTCCTTGGCCATCCTTACGTCTCAGACGCCTCTAGCGAACGCTAGCACCGCCTTTAAAATTAGCTTTCTTCAACAAACCTTCGTATTGATGTGACATCAAATGCGATTGCACTTGTGTCATAAAATCCATCGTAACAACCACGATAATCAACAGCGAAGTACCACCAAAATAAAACGGCGTATTAAATTTCAATATCAAAAACTCTGGTAACAAACATACTAAGGTGATATAAAACGCACCAATCAATGTTAAACGACCCATGATTTTGTCAATATACTTTGCGGTTTGCTCGCCTGGGCGGATGCCAGGAACAAACGCACCACTTTTCTTCAAATTATCTGCCGTCTCTTTTGGGTTGAATACCAACGCCGTATAAAAGAAACAGAAAAATATAATCGCAGCCGCAAAAAGCAAAATATAAATTGGCTGCCCCGGCGACAGCACTCCCGCTATATCTTTCAACCAATACATTCTCTCACTGCTACCAAACCAACCAGCTAATGTCGCAGGAAACAAAATAATGCTCGAAGCAAAAATCGGAGGTATGACTCCAGCCATATTTAGCTTCATTGGTAAATGTGTGGTTTGACCACCCATCACCTTATTACCAACTTGGCGCTTAGCGTAATTCACCGTAATCTTACGTTGACCGCGTTCTACAAACACCACCAAAGCCGTAATCAACAACACAGCAGCTAACAAAAACACCACTAATGGGATTGAAAACGCCCCAGTACGCGCCAACTCTAAAGTGCTACCCACTGCATGAGGCAAGCCTGCCACGATACCCGCGAAGATGATAATAGAAATACCGTTACCAATGCCGCGCTCTGTAATTTGCTCGCCAAGCCACATCAAAAACATCGTGCCGCAAACCAGTGTTACTACAGTGGTCAATCTAAATGCCATACCTGGATCTAACACAAGACCCGCTTGGCTTTCAAACGCAATAGCAATACCCAAAGCCTGAAATGTCGCCAAAATTACCGTTCCATAGCGTGTGTATTTGGTAATCGTACGTCTACCAGCTTCACCTTCTTTTTTCAATGCTTCCATTTTTGGTGAAACCACTGATACCAATTGCATAATAATTGATGCCGAAATGTAAGGCATAATCCCTAACGCAAACACTGTGAAACGCTTTAATGCACCACCAGAGAACATGTTAAACATGCCCAAAATACCACCGCTTTGCGCATCAAAAAGCCTACCCAGAACATTAGGGTCAATACCAGGCACAGGAATATGCGCGCCAAGGCGGTAAATTACTAATGCGCCTAAAACAAACCACAAGCGGCCTTTCAGCTCGCTCATTTTTCCAAAAGACTTCAATAAACTATCTTGCGCCAAGTTTTATTCTCTTAAGCTTCTACAACTTTGCCGCCAGCCGCTTCAATCGCAGCGCGCGCGCCTTTAGTTAAAAGCAAACCTTGCACTTGTACTTTTTTGGTCAGCTCGCCAGACAAGTAAACCTTTACTGCTTTTGCTGCACCAGACACCAATTTCGCTTCTTTCAAAGCTAACATATCAATTACTTTTGCATCTAACTCTAACAATTCGCTTGTACGGATACGTGCAGTATCTGCTTTAGTCATCGACTTGAAACCACGTTTTGGCAGGCGACGTTGCAAAGGCATTTGACCACCTTCAAAACCCACTTTATGGAAACCGCCTGCGCGTGAACGTTGACCTTTATGGCCACGTCCTGCTGTTTTACCCAAACCAGAACCAATGCCGCGACCAACGCGACGCGCTACTTTTTTTGCACCCTCTGCAGGTTTAATTGTATTTAATTGCATTATCCTTCTACCTTTAATAGATAGTTGACTTTATTAATCATGCCACGAATTGCAGGCGTATCTTGCAACTCAACTGTGTGGTGCATACGACGTAAACCCAAGCCTTTAACTGTTGCTTTATGCGCTTCTATTCTGCCAATTACACTTCTGACTAGAGTCACTTTTACTGTCGCGCCCATTTCTTTTTTTGCTTTAGCCATCATTAGCCTCTAATTTCTTCAACTGATTTGCCACGTTTTGCAGCTATTTCAGACGGTGTATTCATTGCCTCTAAACCATTCAATGTCGCGCGAACCACGTTATAAGGATTGGTTGAACCAATACATTTTGCCAACACATTGGTAACGCCCATTACTTCAAAAATTGCACGCATTGCGCCACCAGCGATAATACCAGTACCTTCAGAAGCAGGCTGAATAAAAACTTTGGCAGCACCAAATGTACCAGTAACTGCATGATGCAATGTGCCATTGTTCAAGTTGATTTTCAGCATTCCACGACGCGCTTCATCCATGGCTTTTTGCACGGCAACTGGCACTTCACGCGCCTTACCTTTGCCCATACCAACTGCGCCGTCGCCATCACCTACTACTGTAAGTGCTGCGAAACTCATAATACGACCACCTTTAACCGTTTTACTTACACGGTTTACGGTAATCATTTTTTCACGCAAACCGTCTGTTTGCTGTGCTTGTTGTTCGAAATCTTTAGCCATTTATCCGTCTCGCTTATTAAAATGTCAGGCCGTTTTCACGTGCCGCATCAGCCAAGGCCTTAATACGGCCATGATATTTGTAACCTGAGCGATCAAAAGCCACAGTTGTTACACCAACTTTTTTCGCCATTTCGGCAATACGTTTGCCAATCACAACGGCCGCATCCACATTGCCGCCGTTTTTAACTTTTTTACGCACTTCAGCTTCTGCCGTTGAAGCGCTCGCCAAGACTTTATCTCCGCTTGCCGCAATAATTTGTGCATATATATGCAAATTTGTACGATGCACGCTCAAGCGATTTACTTGTTGCTTGGCAATATTGGCACGGGTTTTACGTGCACGGCGCAAGCGATTATTTACGGTAGTCATGTTTTAGCCTTATTCCTAATTATTTCTTCTGGTTTTAACTATTTTTTCTTGGTTTCTTTAATCTGAACCACTTCGTCAGCATAACGTACACCCTTGCCTTTGTAAGGCTCTGGCGCGCGATATCCGCGGATTTGTGCAGCCACTTGGCCAAGCACTTGTTTATCTACACCAGTCAAAATAACTTCTGTCGGAGTTGGTGTTTGCACAGCAACACCCGCTGGCATTTTGTGATTAATTGGGTGCGAATAACCAAGCTCTAAGTTCAGCATTGCACCCTGCGCAGCCGCTTTATAGCCCACGCCAATCAGTGTAAGCTTGCGTGTAAAGCCTTGCGATACGCCCTGAACCATATTGGCTACCAAAGCGCGCGTTGTACCTGACATTGCACGTGAATGCTGACTGTCATTGCTAGCCACAAAAGTGATTGTTTCACCTTCACGGCTTAACTTAACTGCATCCGTGAGGGGATGAGAAAGTTTGCCGAGTGGACCACTAACTTCTATGCTTGCGGCGCTTAATGCTATTTGTACTTTTTCTGGGATAGCGACTGGATTTTTAGCAACACGTGACATTTGCTTCTCCTTAAGCCACTACGCACAACACTTCGCCACCAATACCGGCTGCTTGTGCTTTACGATCT
>JBJXDT010000106.1:0-4559 GCA_046153505.1 Methylophilaceae bacterium
TTATTTTAATATCTGTTTGGAACAAGTTGAAAAGAGTAATATGAACATTGTTTGCAATATGGTTATATTTTTGTAATTTTCACATACTAGAGTTCTAACTAGTGACGCTGTTTTTCTATTACGTATAATCATTTTGAAAGTCTAGGCATCAGTTTTGGAAAAAGCTTTCGGCAGAAATACCATATTTGGACATGTTTAAATTTCTATTAGTTTCAAGCAAAGTTACCTCGTGCATGATTATTTTATGCGGCATACTAAACGCCTCATACTGCTTTGCTGATTCTTTACCCCCCTTTATTTTTAACGCACCACTCAGCGCGCGACCTGGAGATGTTGTTGGTTTGCAAGGCGAGAACTTTGGCGAAGCTCCAACTGTCACTTTATTGGGAGCTAAAGGGGAAGCTGACTCTATCTTGCCATTGGTCAATCAATATGGATTTGGTTGGTTATCAGTCAAAATCCCCCAAAACGCAACAGCGGCTCTGGTGCTAAGAATTGACAATGGTCAAGCTAGTAGCGCTCCAATTAAGCTTAATGCTGCACGAGCTTATCATCTAGATGCCATGCAGATAAATGCAGGTGGTGTATTCCGAATTTTTGGACGTAGTCTAATGTTGCCTGGGTCTTCACCTACGGTAAAAGTAGATGGTCTAACTGCTACTATTAATCAGAAGTTAAGTGATGAGCACATGCTGGTGGTAACTGCACCTCAAGGCCTGCGGGTGAATGAAAAAGCTGTGATTACTGTTGATAATGGTAACGGTTCTGGCATTTCAGTGTTAGATAGACAAATTCAAGTGTCTGCAGGTATTGGTACCGATCCTTATGCGCTAGATGTGGGATGGGCCAGTGGCTTTTTTAGCATTGCCTCAAAGGTCTTTAACGCAGCTGGTGATGCTAGGTTAAAGCAAAAGGTTAGTTGTGATGGTGTAAGAGACGATACTGTTGCTATCCAAGTTGGTATTGATACGATTGCTGAATCTGGAGGTGGCGTGCTGCAGTTGCCTGCAGGTGCTTGCCGTTTGGCGGGTAGCCTAATATTAAAATCTAGAGTAGTGCTTCAAGGCGCTGGTAAAAACCGCACCTTGATTAAATACGAAGCTAATTATCCGATTGCAGGAAAAAACATTGATTTGTCAGGAATGCGTAATTTAACACTCACCAATATGCGTGGTTGGATAGAGAGTGCGATTATACAGAAAAGTACCCGAGTGTTATTTCAGAATGTGAAGTTTGAGTTGGCTGGTGGTAATCAGATGTTTATGACCGACAATAAAAACTTTGTCATCACAGGTTCTGATTTTGTTCAACCCAAGAACCCTAAGGACAGCGGCCCATATTATATGGCCAATTGCAGCGGGTTAGTATTTACTAAAAATACTACGACTTTTGCGAATGGTTCACCAACATTTGACTTGGTCCATGATGCCTATATTGCGAATAATCGTTTTACGCGTGATGCTAGAGATAACCAGAACTCTAAAGGTGTAATACACAGCTTCACGATAAACTTTGCTCATAGAATAGCTGTTGTTGGTAATACATTTGATGTCATCGGTGGCCCAATTACAAATAAGACACGTAATGACGGCGAAACCATATTGACTGAAGGTGGTGGTGGAAAGCGTACGGAAAATGTGGGCGTAGTGGTGAGCGCTACTTCAACAACGCTATCTGATCCTACTAACAATATCAATGTCATGCCATTTTTACCTTATTCCGAAAGAGTAATTCCTGAAAACTATGGGGTAGCTATTGTAGGTGGTAAAGGTGCAGGTCAATCGCGAAGGGTGATTGATTATTCTGCTGGAACTTTGGTTATAGATAAACCTTGGGATGTGGTACCTGATACTAGCAGTCGCTATGCCACATTTGTTTGGGGTTTGGAAAAATCACTCATTAAAGGCAATAAGTTGACTCAAAACTCACGTGGCATCTGGTTGTATCAAACAGCTGTGCGAGAGGTCGATATCGTGGGGAATAAAATTAACGAAGGAGGCGGAATATACTTACGCTCTGTGCAGTTGCTTAGAGAAAAGTTATTTGTGCCGATGTATAGCATTCGAATAGCTAAAAATATCATAACGAATACAACTAGAGAGTGGCCGTCTTACATTAACGTGGCTTTTGTCCGTGCAGATGCGAAGGATTTTGGTGTTGGAGCAATTAATGTGGAAGTTAAAGAAAATATCATTAAAGCGAATCGCCGTAATTTATCCTTAAAACAGGAGGAATCTGGAGGGGCAGAGGGTTATTTTAACCAGATGCTAGTCGAGGGGGAGTACCAGGATCAATCTAACCAAACAAGATTGTTGGGCACAATTTTTCAGGACAATCAATGTATTGACTGTGAAATAGGCATTAAGGTGCGCGAAGGTGCGCGAGGTACTGTGCAGGAGGGAAACTCTGCAATTTCGTCCCAGAACTGAATAATTTATATTTAGTATTAAATTGATTCGATATTGCTCATGTCCTTAATTTGTCATGTGAACCCACTAATATTTGTTTTCTTGAAACTTCATAAATCTTCGTAGTAAAAAGGCTTAAAGTATGAAAATTGCAATTGCGGGCACAGGCTATGTAGGCTTGTCTATGGCAATTTTGCTTGCACAGCATAATGAAGTTGTAGCATTAGATATAGTTTCTGAAAAAGTAAATATGCTCAATCGTAGAATTTCGCCAATTGAGGATGTTGAAATTGATGATTATCTTAAGAGAAAATCACTGAACTTTAGAGCGACATTGGATAAGCATGACGCCTATGTGGATGCTGATTATGTCATTATCGCCACACCAACAGATTATGATTCTGATACAAATTATTTCAATACTAAATCAGTAGAGGCGGTTATTCTTGATGTAATGGCGACTGCGCCCAATGCAGTGATGATTGTGAAATCAACCGTTCCAGTAGGTTTTACTCAAAAAGCTAGAGCAGACTATCAATGTCAAAATCTGATTTTTTCGCCAGAATTTCTGCGTGAAGGTAAAGCGCTATACGATAATCTTTACCCTTCTCGTATTGTCGTGGGCGAAAAATCAGCACACGCAGAAAAATTCGCTGAACTATTACAGCAAGGCGCAATTAAGGAAGATATTCCGGTATTGTTCACCGATAGCTCTGAAGCTGAGGCGATTAAACTTTTCGCGAATACTTATTTAGCTATGCGCGTAGCCTATTTTAACGAGTTGGATACTTATGCCGTATCGCACGACTTAGATACAAGGCAAATCATTGAAGGTGTTGCTTTAGATAGCCGTATTGGTAACCACTACAATAATCCATCTTTTGGTTATGGTGGATATTGCTTACCAAAAGATACCAAACAACTTCTTGCTAACTATAACGATGTTCCGCAGTGTTTAATTCATGCAATTGTAGAATCAAACAGTATGCGCAAAGATTTTATTGCAGAAAGGATAGTTAAGCTAAAACCAAAAGTGGTGGGCGTTTATCGTTTAATCATGAAAACTGGATCTGATAACTTTAGGGCATCTAGCATTCAAGGAATTATGAAACGTATTAAAGCCAAAGGCATTGAAGTAATTGTTTACGAGCCTGTGTTAAATGAACTAGAGTTTTTCAACTCAAAAGTATATAAAGATTTAGGTTTCTTCAAACAAAAGGCCGATTTAATTATTGCAAATAGATTAAGCAAAGATTTGTTGGATGTTGCTGATAAGGTTTATACACGTGATTTATTTGGAAGTGATTAGGTAACTTTTGATGAGAAGTACCTCAGTATCAATTAGTGATTTGATGGAATCTACAGGCGTTAAATTTGGCACCAGTGGGGTGCGAGGTTTGGTTGTGGAAATGTCCCCGCAACTTTGCTTTGCATATACCACCGCTTTTTTAGAGACACTTGACTTGCCTTCAGATAGTTGTATTGCGGTGGGGATGGACTTGCGACCTAGCAGTCCAGATATTGTAAGTGCTTGTATCTCTGCTATTTTTCATGCAGGCTATGAAGTGATATTTTGTGGAGCCTTACCCACGCCTGCTTTAGCCTACTATGCGCAAGAAACAAGTATTGCAGCGATTATGGTCACTGGTAGCCACATTCCATTTGACCGAAATGGAATCAAATTTTATGGCTTGAATGGTGAAATCACCAAGGCGGATGAGAAGAAAATTAGCGAATCTCAAGTTTTAATTCCCAATGATTTGTCTGTGCCGACATTGCCAAAAGTGAGCCCTTATGCAATCCAATTGTATACAGACCGTTATCTTGATTTTTTCCCGATGCATAGCTTGAAAGGTTTGCGAATTGCCGTTTACGAGCATTCTAGTGTGGCGCGCGATGTGTTACGACAACTACTTGAAGCGCTGGGTGCTGAGGTGCTGTCGCTTGGCCGCACTGATACCTTTGTTCCAATTGATACTGAGGCAGTTAGCGATACGGATGTTGAGATGGCTAAAAATTGGGCAATGGAGATTCAGTTTGATGCAATTTTTTCTACCGATGGTGATGGAGATCGCCCATTAATCGGAGACGAGCATGGCAATTGGATGCGTGGAGATGTTGTGGGCATATTAACTGCTCACTATTTGGAAG
>JBJXDT010000107.1:0-3004 GCA_046153505.1 Methylophilaceae bacterium
GGTTTTGGCTTCATTACCCCAGATGATGGTGGCGACGATTTATTCGCCCACTTCTCAGCAATTGTTGAGTCTGGCTACAAGAGTCTTAAAGAAGGTCAACGCGTGAGCTTCGAAGTGACTGAAGGTCCAAAAGGCAAACAAGCTTCAAATATTCAAAAAGCTTAAGCTTGGCTTTGTAATTTAAAGCGATATTTCTTAAGGCCTTAAAGCTTAATGGCTCGCATTGCGAGCCGTTTTTTATTTTTAAACCTACATATTCGCAATAATTTCATCGCCAAATTCTTTTGTTCCTATTTCGGTTGCACCTTCCATTTGGCTACTAAAATCGCCTGTCACGCGCTTAGATTGAATCGCTTTAGATACGCCAGAAAGCACTAAATATGCGGCTTCCAGCCATCCCATATGACGTAGCATCATTTCGGCTGAGAGAATAATAGAGCTTGGGTTTGCCATGTTTTTGCCAGCAATTTTTGGTGCCGTGCCGTGTGTGGCTTCAAACATCGCTACGGTATCGCTCAAGTTTGCACCTGGCGCAATGCCAATGCCGCCCACCTGCGCTGCCAGTGCGTCGCTCATGTAATCACCATTTAAATTGGTCGCGGTAACAACATCGTATTCTGTTGGATGCAGCAGAATTTCTTGCAAAAATGCATCGGCAATGCAGTCTTTAATCACAATGCCATTTGGCAAAGTGCACCAAGGGCCATTTCCAATCAGTATTGCGCCAAACTCCTCTTTTGCAACTTCGTAGCCCCAATCTCTAAAGCCACCTTCGGTAAATTTCATGATGTTGCCTTTGTGCGTAATGGTGACAGATTTTCTTTTATTATCAATGGCATACTGAATTGCTTTACGAATCAGACGTTTGCTACCATCGATTGAAACAGGCTTAATGCCAATGGCGGAACTCTCGGGGAAGCGGATTTTCTTGCGCGCACCCATATCGCTCAAAAATTGAATTACTTTTTTCACTTCATCACTCTCAGCTGCCCACTCAATGCCAGCATATATGTCTTCAGTATTTTCTCTAAAAATCACCATATCCACTTTTTCAGGATGTTTTACTGGGCTTGGCACACCTTTAAAATATTGAATTGGGCGTAAACATACATATAAATCAAGCTCTTGGCGCAATGCTACATTCAGCGAGCGAATGCCGCCGCTCACAGGCGTTGTTAGTGGCCCTTTAATTGAAATCACATACTCGCGTACAGCTTCCATGGTTTCTGCTGGCAGCCAAGTATTCGCGTCGTACATTTTGGTTGCTTTTTCTCCTGCATATACCTCCATCCAAGCAATTTTTCGCGCGCCTTTGTAAGCCTTATTGACTGCGGCATCCACCACTTTTTGCATAGGTGGGGTAATATCAATACCAATCCCATCGCCCTCAATAAATGGGATAATGGGGTTATTCGGCACTTTAAGTGAGTTATCCGCGTTTACCGTGATTTTTTCACCTGCTGGGATGTTAATTTTTGATGTTTTTGTAACCATGATTTTTCCTAATGACAGTATTTTAAAATGATAGTCTTATTCAATAAACCCTTTAACGTCGTGTGCCAGTTCAGTCCGCACGAAACTGCAAATGATAAAGCTGCGCGCACCACGTTAAAAGACTTCATTTCTATCCCTAATGTCTATGCCGCAGGACGCTTGGATACGGATAGCGAGGGTTTACTTATTTTAACTGATGACGGCGCTTTGCAACACCGTTTAAGTCATCCAAAATACAAAGAAATTAAAACCTATTGGGCGCAGGTAGAAGGTGCACCGCGAGAAGAAGATTTGATATCACTAAAAAGTGGTGTGGATTTAGGCGATTTTGTGACACAGCCAGCGCAAGCTAAAATCATCGCAGAGCCGTATGGAATATGGCTTAGAGAGCCGCCCATACGTGAGCGCAAAGCGATTCCCACAACTTGGCTTGAAATTAAAATTGCCGAAGGAAAAAATCGCCAAGTGCGGCGGATGACGGCTAAAATAGGATTTCCAACACTGAGGTTAATTCGCCACAGTATCGGCGATTACACAATTGATGGTATTGAAAATGGACAATTTAAGATAATTAGGTGAAAATAAAATAATGAAAGAAGTCATCATTTTTCGCTTTTTAGCGCACGAAGGCCCAGGCTATTTAGGGTTTTTTCTAGATGAGGAAAAAATCCCGTGGCGTTTGGTAAAGGTGGATGAGGGTGAACCAATCCCCGCGTCAATATTGCCTTACAGCGGCATCGTGTTAATGGGCGGGCCGATGAGCGTGAATGACGATTTGCCTTGGATACCGCCTTTGCTTGAGCGAATTCGCGAGGCAAAAAAAACCGATATTCCCTTGCTTGGGCACTGTTTGGGTGGGCAGCTCATTTCTAAAGCCCTAGGGGGAAGCGTTGGTGCGAATAAAGTAAAGGAAATTGGCTGGGGTGAAGTGACGGTAAGCGATAACGATGCCGCAAAATTATGGTTTGGCAATATTCAAACATTTAATGCCTTTCATTGGCATGGCGAAACCTTCAGTTTGCCAGAAGGCGCTACTCATTTGCTTTCTAGCAACTATTGCAAAAATCAGGCCTATGCCATTGGTAAACATATTGCGTTTCAAACGCATATAGAAATGACGGCTGAAATGGTAAAAAAATGGTGCGAAGAGGGCGTTGATGAACTCTTGGCTTCCGCCGCAAGCATTGCGGTGCAACAAGCGGCTGTTATGCAACAAGAGTTACCTTTGCACTGTTTTTTTCTAAATAAAGTGGCAAAACAGGTTTACAGTCAGTGGATAAAAGGCTTGAAGGAATGACGGCTAACGTTTTAATTAAGATACCGTCTTACCTGTCAGCATTCTTAACAGCATAATTGGCATCAAAGTGTTTGCCTGACTTCAGCACCCCATAAACAATACATTCGTCACAGTCAGGAATTTGCGGCATAAGAGCCAATGGCAACTGCCCATGGATGATGGCGTTTAATTTCCCAATTATTTTTACCATCTACAGTTCGCGAATTATCTCCG
>JBJXDT010000108.1:0-3912 GCA_046153505.1 Methylophilaceae bacterium
ATGCTTAAGCTCACGCCTACCAAACCTCGAGCTACTAATACATTAGCATTAATGAATTTCATCCCAACTCCTTTTTCATTTAACGCGAATTTAAAGCTAGCACTTTTATCGCAAATACATTTAACAACTACTTAACACGCATCCCTGGTTGCGCACCTTCATCGGGTGAGAGTATAAATGGTCCACCAAGTTCACCGCTTGCGGCTAGGACCATGCCTTCACTCATCCCAAATTTCATTTTGCGAGGGGCTAAATTCGCCACCATCACAGTTAATCTTCCCACTAAAGTCGCAGGATCATATGCAGACTTAATCCCAGCAAAAACTTGCCGCGGTGTCGCTTCGCCAATATCCAACGTGAGCTTTAATAACTTCTCAGCACCTTCCACGTGTTCTGCATTAACGATTTTGGCAATCACAAGGTTGACCTTGGTAAAGTCATCAATGCTGATATAAGAACCTTCAGCAGCACCGCTGGAAGCCAATACCGGCGCGGCTGCTGGCGATGCTATATTGGCAAAAGCTGGTGTGGCAGTCAAGTTTTCTTTATTGGCCTCTGTCATGGCATCAATTTGTTTTGGGTCAACGCGCGTAATTAAATGCTCGTAACTGTTAATTTGGTGTCCTGTAACAAACGAATTATTTACCGATGCCCAAGTTAATGGTGTTATGTTTAAGAAATGTTCAACCTCACTAGCCAGCTTAGGCAAAACTGGCTTTAAATACAAAGTAAGCAATCTAAACATTTCTAGCGCACTTGAACAGTCCCAATGTAACTCTTGAGTAGCATCTTGTAATTTTGCTTTCACCCAAGGCGCAGCTTCTGCAATGTCCGCATTCGCTTGGTCTGCTAATCGCATAATTTCTCTTAAAGCTTTGCTAAAATCTCGCGACTCGTAACACTCGGCAATTAATTTGGAGGAATTTTTAATCTCTTGCACTACGGCTGGATGCGTTGACGGTACTAATAATTTCCCGTCAAAACGCTTGTTAATAAAACCAGCAGTGCGACTCGCAATATTGATATATTTACCAACTAAGTCACTGTTTACGCGTGCAACAAAATCCTCCAAGCTTAAATCAATATCTTCCATCGAGCCGTTCAATTTTGCTGCGTAGTAATAGCGCAAATACTCTGGATTTTTAATGTGGTCTAAATAACTGCGTGCAGTAATAAATGTCCCGCGCGATTTACTCATTTTTTCGCCATTTACCGTTAAGAAACCATGCGCGAAAATTTGCGTTGGTTTGCGATAGCCACTGTATTCTAAGGTCGCTGGCCAGAACAAGGCGTGGAAATAGAGAATATCTTTGCCAATAAAGTGGTAAAGCTCAGCGGTTGAGTCCTTTTTCCAATATTCATCAAAATCTAGTCCATTTTTGGCACATAGATTCTTAAAGCTCGCCATATAGCCAATAGGCGCATCCAGCCAAACATAGAAATACTTGCCCGGTGCATCAGGGATTTCAAAGCCGAAATATGGCGCATCACGCGAGATATCCCAATCGGAGAGTTTGTTTTCCCCTACTTCGCCCAACCACTCTGACATCTTGTTGGCGGCTTCTGCTTGAAGCGTACCACTGCGAGTCCATTCTCGAAGAAAATCACTACATTCGCTGAGTTTAAAGAAATAATGCTCTGTCTCTTTGCGCGCAGGTGTTGCACCAGAAACTGCGGAGAATGGGTTGATTAAATCTGTTGGGCTATAGGTTGCTCCGCATACTTCACAACTATCGCCATATTGATCTTTCGCATGACATTTCGGGCACTCGCCTTTAATAAAGCGGTCTGGCAAGAACATATTTTTGACGGGGTCATAATATTGCTCAATCGTTTTGGTGGCAATTTTGCCGTGGGCTTTCAAAGCCATGTATATGCTGCTGGCTAACTCGCGATTTTCATTTGAGTTAGTAGAATAGTAATTATCAAACTTAACCAAAAACTCTTTAAAGTCTTGGCTGTGTTCCTTGTGCACCGCTTCAATTAATGCCTCTGGTGTGATGCCTTCTTTTTCTGCACGCAACATAATTGGCGTACCGTGCGTATCGTCCGCACATACGTAATGCACAGTGTGGCCTTGCATTTTTTGAAAACGCACCCAAATATCGGTTTGTATGTACTCAACCAAATGTCCAAGGTGAATGCTACCATTGGCGTAAGGAAGTGCCGAGGTTACGAGGATTTTGCGAGGACTTGAGTTTGACATGCGGTAAATGAACCTGAGTTGGTCTAAAACCGTATTTTAGCAAATACACGGCACTTAAACTTAAGGATTCACCAAAAACCTAAGGATTCGCTAGAATTAGCTTCCCAGCCTTGCTTTTTTCATTAAATCTTAACGGACTTGTCATATAAATTTAAACTAATTTAGCCATCATCGCCCACATGATTCATCTATAGGTGGGCTATATGATTATTGTGACAGATACATTTCGTCAAACCAATGGCGTTTCTACCACCTATAAAAATCTCAAAAAAATTGCCAAATCACGCAATCTTCGTTTTAAAGTTATCCATCCAAGTTTGTTTAATTGGATTCCAATGCCGCTTTATCCAGAAATTCAGCTTTCAATTCAGCCATTTAGATTATGGCGCACTTTAAATCGTATCAATCCTCCACAAATTCATATTGCAACCGAAGGCATCATGGGATTAGTGGCGAGAACTTGGTGCAATGTGCATCGCAAACCGTTTACCAGCTCATACCACACGCGCTTTCCCGAGTATCTAAAGGTTTTATTAGGCGTGCCGCTCAGTTGGACTTACGCTTACTTAAGACGCTTTCACGCGCCTGCAAAAACTACTTTTGTAACTACAGATAGCGTTCGCCAAGAGCTTTCTAGACGTGGATTTAAACATTTAAGCGTTTGGACACGGGGCGTTTCAGAGCAACTAATCAGCGAGCATGACAATGCGCCACATAGCGATCAATTACGCGTACTAAATGTTGGCCGCGTGAGTAAAGAAAAGAATTTAGATGCTTTATGCGCATATCAAGACCAGTTTGAAATCTCTATCGTTGGTGATGGGCCTTATCTTAAAGAACTCAAACAAAAATACAAAAAAGTACACTTTTTAGGTTACAAATTCGGCAAAGAGTTGGCTGATATTTATGCGCTGCACGACATTTTCGCTTTTCCTTCACGGACAGATACCTTTGGCATCGTGATGATAGAAGCGATGTGCAATGGCTTGCCGGTGGCAGGGTTTGACGTAGCAGGTCCGCGTGATGTCATTGAAAACGGCGTCACAGGCTATTTTAGTCATGATTTATATTTATCTATCATCCATTGCCAACAGCTTAACCGGCAGCAAATCAAACAAAACGCTAGGCAAAAATGGAGCTGGTCACATTGCTTTGATATTTTCTCAAGCCATTTCCACATATAAATTTTTTAGCATTGCATCTAAAGTATTCATTTAAAAATATCTATGGCATGACGTAAGGTCTAACATCCGCTAAACTAGCCGTATTGTTTAGTAAGGAACTTAACGCATGGCAATCACCGAATCAGACATCCAAACCGCACTAAAAAACCTTGTCGACCCAAATACTGAGCGCGATTTTATGACGAGTAAATCAGCTAAGAATATTAAGGTTGAGGGGAATCATGTAAGTCTTGATATTGTGCTTGGGTATCCTGCAAACTCAGTCATGGCAAGCGTTAAAACGCTTGTAGAATCACATTTAATGGCGATTTCTGGTGTAAACAGCGTGTCAGTCAACATTGGTTGCCGAATCGCCTCACATAAAGTACAGCAAGGCGTTAACCTCTTGCCCAATGTAAAAAACGTGATAGCTGTGGCTTCTGGTAAAGGTGGCGTAGGTAAATCGACTACTTCCGTCAATTTAGCTTTGGCTTTGGCGGCTGAAGGCGCAACCGTTGGCTTGCTAGATGCTGATATTTATGG
>JBJXDT010000109.1:0-3684 GCA_046153505.1 Methylophilaceae bacterium
TGCCTTGCATGCGGGCGCGGATGTGATTGACTTAAAAGACCCGAATATAGGCGCGCTAGGCGCGCTAGATTTAGAAACTACCGCTCAAATATTGAAAGTGCTTGATGGCCGAGCAACGGTGAGCGCAACAGTGGGTGAACATCATGTATCGCAGCAAAGTTTATTTCACGAAATCGAAGCACGTGCGGGACTTGGCTTGGATATCGTAAAAATAGCCGTTGATAAGCATTTTGATGAAGCAGATTTTTTTGACAACATTGCAGCATATACAGCAGGTGTGAAGCTGGTGGCCTTGTTTTTTGCAGATGTCACAATAAATACACAGTTGCTTGCTAAGCTAAATCAAGTTGGCTTTTATGGCGCAATGTTGGATACGCAAAATAAGCAGCGCACATTGCTAGAATTGCTGACAGAAGACACATTGAAAATGTTTATTAACGAGTGTAGAAAAAATCAACTATTTTGCGGATTGGCAGGTTCTTTAAAACCACAATATATAGAATCTTTGCAAGATTTGCAGCCTACATTTATTGGATTTAGAGGCGGAGTATGTGAAAACAATATCCGAAAATCCGTCTTGAATGCTGAAAAAATATTACAAATCAAAATAATGTTGCTGAAACACAACAAAATTAGCAACTTAGCGCAAAAAAGGTGGGATTTTGCGTTGCATACTATTTAGAGTTTGGGTATAGTTCGCAAGTAGACTAATTGTTTGTATGTATTAATAAAATGTAAGTTAACTTTAGGAGTTTTCACAATGAATAAAAAATTTATTGGTTTAGCTGTCGCATCAGCATTAAGCCTGTCAGTATTTACAGCTTCTGCTGCTGATATGTTCCGCGATGCTTGGTACGCAGTACCGAGTGTGAACTACATGCACGCTGATAACGATTTGTCTGCAAAAAACAGTGGTTATGGTGCGTCAATTGCGATTGGTAAAGAATTGAGCCAAAGCTGGGATCTGCAAGGTCGTTTAGGTTATGACACAGCTCGACAAGACATCTCTGCTGCTGATTTGGCAACGCTCGGTGCAACTAGCGCAAGCGGACGTTACAAGCAACCAAGCATTTCTTTAGATGCATTGTATATGTTTAGTCGTGATCAATTCCGTCCGTTCCTACTCGCTGGTTTAGGCGTGGCACGTAACAAAATAGACTATACATTGACTCCAGTTGGTGGTGTTGGCGGTAGCAAAACATCATGGCTTGGTGAACTTGGTCTTGGTGCACAATATCTATTCAATGACAATCTAGGTTTTCAAGCAGATTTGCGTGAACAATGGAGTCGTGCAAAAGGTGTTGGGAATGGCGGGCTTGCTGGTACTGCTGAAGGTGGTATTAATAATACTTTGCTAAATTTGGGTGGTATTTTCCGTTTTGGCGCTCCTGCCCCAGTAGTGGCTGAAGCTGCTCCTGAACCAGCGCCAATGCCGATTGCTGAGCCAGCGCCAGCTCCTGAGCCAGCGCCTGCGCCTGAGCCAGCACCTGCTCCAGAAGCTTGTAAGCCTGTGATGGATACAATTACCGTTGATGCTGCTAAATTGTTTGCGTACGACAAAGCAAGCCTTCAAGCCGCTGGTAAAGCTGCTTTAGATGATGCTGCTGCTAAAATCAAGGCAAATCCAGAAATTAAATCTGTGACAGTGACTGGATATACTGATCGTATTGGTTCTGATGCTTACAACTTGAAATTGTCTGCTCGCCGCGCTAACCAAGTAAAATCATACTTGGTTGCCCAAGGCGTAGATGCTTCAATGATTACCGCAGAAGGTAAAGGTAAAGCTGACCCAGTAGTTCAATGTCCAGGTAAAACATCTAAGAAAGTAATTTCTTGCTTGCAACCTAACCGTCGCGTTGAAATTAAAGCTGAAGGTACAAAAGAAACTGGCTGTAACTAAGATTTAATAAGGTTTTAATAAGTTTGTAAAAAACCCCGCAAATGCGGGGTTTTTTATTACCGACACCTTATAATATGCCTATGAAAAAGCAAGTCGATTTAATAATTAATGCAAGTTGGCTATTGCCAATTGTACCTTCTCATACGCTTTTACAAAATCACACTGTTGTTGTGCAGTCTGGCGTGATTATTGATATTTGTCCCATATCAATTGCACTAGAAAAATATCAAGCAATAGAAAACGTGTTTTTAGATGAGCATGTGTTGATTCCGGGCTTCGTTAATTTGCATGCGCACGCAGCAATGAACTTAATGCGTGGCTTGGCAGACGACGTCCCATTAATGCCTTGGTTGAAAGAGCATATATGGCCAGCAGAAGCCAAGCTAGTATCGCCCGCTTTTGTGCGAGATGGTACTTTGCTTGCTTGTGCGGAAATGTTAAGTTGCGGCGTTACCTGTTTTAATGAGATGTATTTTTACCCAGAATCTGCCGCAGAAGCCAGTATTAAAGCGGGTATGCGTGCAAATTTAGGTTTAGTAGTATTAGAGTTTCCAACACAATATGCACATGACGCCGATAGCTATATTCAGCAAGGCTTAGATGCGCGTGATCATCTTCGCGACGAATCACTGATTCAATTTTGTTTTGCGCCTCACGCCCCATATACGGTGTCGGATAACACCTTTCTGCGTATTGCCACGCTTGCTGAGCAAGTTAATATTGGTGTGCACACGCACTTGCACGAAACCTTGGATGAAGTTGCTCAAAGTGAACAGTTATATGGTTTGCGCCCGCTTTCGCGTTTAGCCAATTTAGGCTTATTGGGGCCTAACTTAACGCTTGCCCATTGTGTGTATCTTGAAGAAGCCGAAATTAAATTATTGGCAGAAAATGGCTGTAGTATTGCGCATTGCCCAAGCTCAAATTTAAAACTAGCGTCTGGCATTGCACCGATAACAGCTTATGCTAAACAGGGCGTCAATATTGGCTTGGGCACTGATGGTGCGGCCAGCAATAATCGTTTGGATATGTTTGCTGAGATGCGGCTTGCAGCGCTATTAGCAAAAGGACAAAGTGGCGATGCTACTGCCATTTCCGCGTATACAGCGCTTGAGTTGGCGACCATCAATGGCGCCAAGGCGATCAATTTGCAGGATAAAATTGGTTCGATTGAAATTGGTAAACAGGCAGATATTGTGGCGGTTAAACTTTCGGATTTTGAAATGCAGCCTTACTTTGATCTTGCATCGCATCTTGTTTACGTGGCTGGGCGCGAGCAGGTAAGCCATGTTTGGGTGGCTGGCGATTTGAAATACCATAAGCCAGAAAATAGCTGTGGCATTTTTAGTAACATTGAACCACAAGAGTTGGCAGATATTATTGCCAAGTGGCAACCGAAAGTGAGTGAATTTAAATGAGTAAATCTTCAAATTTTGACACGGCGGAACTCAGTAAATTCAGTGAGTTAGCGCACAAGTGGTGGGACAAAACCAGCGAATTTAAGCCTTTGCACGACATCAATCCTCTGCGTTTAAACTATATTAATAATTTGATTCCGCTTACTGGAAAAGCTGTACTTGATGTGGGATGTGGTGGCGGCATCTTGTCGGAATCAATGGCTGAAAAGGGTGCGATTGTCACCGGGATTGATTTGGGCGAGAAAGCACTAAAAGTGGCGAAATTACATAGCCTAGAAAGTAGCGTGAAGGTTGATTATCAGCTGAGATCTGTAGAAGAGCTTGCAGAACAACAGCCTGAAAGTTTTGATGTGGTGACTTGCTTGG
>JBJXDT010000110.1:0-14131 GCA_046153505.1 Methylophilaceae bacterium
GCAAAACTTTGCCGTCATGTATTGATGCAAGCATTACCAGCCTTGTATGAACGTGATTTGCCAAGTTTTGGAGAGGCTGTTAACGCACTTCAACTTGCGACAGGCGAGCACTTTGCCTCAGCGCAGGACGGTCTGTATGCCAGTAAAAATGTCGAAAATGTATTAAATTTTTTAGAAAGCCATGCCGTTAAGTGCTTAGGGCAAAGCTCGTGGGGACCGACGGGCTTTGCCATTCTCGAAAATGATATAACTGCGAATGCACTTTTGGTGAAACTTGAAAAATACTTTGCATGCAATACATATTTGAGTTTCTCTCTTACGCAGGCATACAATGAAGGGGCATCAATACTTGTGGTATAAATTATGAAAAAAGCAGCGATATTACATCTCATTACATCCGCCAAAAATGTCAGTCCTTTTGACGTCAATATGGCAATTGACGCTGGCTTTGAGTATATCGTGCCATACATCAACGTGCAGCGCGATGAGGTTGTTGCCCTGACACAAGACGCTATTTTTTCGCGCAGTCCAGATGGCATTAAGCGTGAAGCGATTTTTTTGGGCGGGCGGGACATTCACCTAGCGTTAGAGATGCAGACTTTAGCAAAAGAAGCAATGTTCGAACCTTTTGCATTTTCCTCATTTGCAGACCCTTCTGGTGCTTTTACCACTGCGGCGGCTATGCTGGCCAAGGTAAACCAACATCAAGCATTAAAAAATCAAACACTTGCAATTTTTGGTGCAACTGGGCCAGTAGGGCTTACTTCTGCACTTATAGCTGAGGCACAAGGTGCAAATGTTCAATTGGTTGCGCATCGAGATATGGCAAGTGTGCAGGTACATGCTGATACACTGCAATTGCGCTACGGTTGTAAAGTGCAAGTGGTTGATGGCTCAAGTGACAGTGCAAAAATTGAGGTGTTGCAAAGCGCAACACTTGCTATTTGTGCAGCTGCGGCGGGCATACGTGTATTAGATTTTCAGCATTTTGCGCAATCAAAAACTTTAAAAGTTATGGCAGATGTGAATGCTGTTGCGCCCTCTGGCGTTGCTGGTGTAGATGCAAAGAGTAATGGTGAAAATATTGGCGATACGCAAATTAAAGGAATTGGTGCTTTGGCGATAGGTCAGCTTAAATATACGACACAGCACAAACTACTGCAACAACTTTTGAGTGTTTCCAAACCCGCACATTTGGCTTGCAACGATGCTTATCAATTCGCCTGCGAAAACGTAAGTGTCTAGCAAGCCTAAAATTATCATTGCCGCAATTTCAAGTCGTGCTTATGTACAAGCGGCTGTAGATGCTGGTTTTGATGTGTTGGCTTTAGATGCTTTTAATGATGTAGATACAAAAACATTGGCCTTAGGCACGGTTCAGATAGCGCTTACTGAATTCGGATTTAATGTGTCTGAGTTGCTCAAAACATTAGATGAGATAGATGCGAACCAATTTTTAGGTTTTTGTTATGGCGCAGGTTTTGAAGCGCAACCGCTAGTTTTAAATGAAGTTGCAAAACGTTTGCCAGTGTTTGGTAATAGCATAGAAACCATGCGGCATTGTAAAAATCCGCAATTATTTCTTGAACTTTGCCAAGCATTTGAGATGCGCACGCCACTTACGAGCTTTAAGCGGCCAAGACATACTTTAGGCTGGATTAGCAAGCAAATAGGAGCCAGTGGTGGCGCACATATCAGGGCTTTGTTACCCCTAGATTTACCCAATTCAATGCCTGTCTATTATCAAGAGGTTACCCTAGGAGCCTCAATATCTTGCTTGTTTTTGGCAGATGGCGTGCATGCAGAAGTGATTGGTTTTAGTGAGCAGTGGTGCGCTCCGACAACTCTGTCACCATACCGATACGGCGGGGCTGTGAGCCAAGCCTCACTTAGTGCGTATTGTAAAAAAATGATCACGACATTTATTCAGACAATCAGTTTTAAGTTAGGCTTGAAAGGCATTAATAGCATCGATTTTTTGGTAGATGGCGATATGATTTATGCGCTTGAAATTAACCCGCGTTTATCTGCAACATTGGATCTATTTGTACCTAAGCGAGGTAATTTTTTTAGCAGTCATCTGGCAGCTTGTCAGGTGCAATTAAGCGATTGGCCCGCTTCACGAGGTATTTCGCGCGCGCATCAAATTATCTATGCGAAGCATGAAACCAAGGTACCTAAAAAGTTGGATTGGCCAGACTGGGTGCGTGATATCCCTCAACCCAATGCAAGGATTCTAGCTGGGGCACCGTTTTGTAGTGTGGTAGCCGAGGCACAATTGGCGCGAGATGCCAAACAACTGGTGCATGAACGCGCTGCAAGTCTTTATGATGAGCTGATGTTAGCTTAACCCTTTGTTATTAAGGTATCACTATGCAATCCAATATTAATTTGCTTTCTCAACCTTTGGTGGATGCGCTTATCGCGGACGCCAAAGCCCTCAATTTACAGGTAACAAAGCACTCAAGCGGCGCTAAGATTGTCGATGCGAAGCAGGGCAATATTGAATCTGGCAGACGAATTGCAGAAATATGCATGGGTGGATTGGGTCAAGTGGAGATGAATCCAGCGTCCAATGCACAAGCCAAAACTTTTGGTGCGGATTATGTTGTGCGTAGTCAAGCACAAAAGGCTGTGCTTTCTTGTTTGGGTAGCCAGTACGCAGGCTGGGCATTACAGCATGAAAAGTTTTTTTCACTCGGCTCAGGTCCGGCCCGGGTGTTGGCTCAACGCGAAGATTTGTTTAAAGAGTTGGAAATCAGTGAAGTCGCGGAAAAGACCTCTTTAGTTTTGGAAACAGACAAAGTGCCTCCGATTGAGGTCATCCAAAAAGTCGCGCGCGACACCAAAATTAGGCCAGAAAACCTCACTTTTATCATCACACCTACCACCAGTATTGCTGGCACAACGCAGATTGTAGCGCGGGTGTTGGAAGTTGCTTTGCATAAAGTTCACACCTTGCATTTTGCCTTAAGTGATGTGATGGATGGTTTTGGCACGGCACCAATTCCGCCTGTCTCGGCTGATTTTATTACCGCTATGGGGCGCAGCAATGATGCCATTTTGTTTGGTGGGCATGTGCATTTAAACGTGCGTGGTACAGATCGCGCAGCAAAAGAACTTGCTGATATGTTGCCTAGCAGCGCCTCTAAAGATTATGGAAAGCCTTTTGCCGAAGTTTTTCGAAGCGTTAATATGGATTTCTATCAGATTGATCCAATGTTGTTTTCGCCAGCACAAGTAACCATAACCGCTATTGAGACTGGCAATCGTTTTACGGCGGGTGAAATTGATGAAGCTTTGCTTACCTTATCATTTAAAGGCTAGTTTCGCATTTGAAACAGGTTGTGATATTTACAGATGAGGTCGAGCAGAAGGGCGGTTGGCATGGTTTACAGCTTATCCAGGCCTTTGCAGAGCGCGGCGTTGATGCAGTTTTTGCCTCGCTGCAAGATTGCGTTATTGATTTAAGTGGTAACAAACCACAAATCCACATCCCCAATTTTAATGGTAATCTTAAGGCTGCTTTTGTGCGCGGTATTGCAGGGGGTACTCTGCAACAAATTATCACGCGCCTTAATGTGTTGCATATGTTGGAAATGCAGGGCGTAACGGTTTATAACAGCGGTAAAGCGATTGAACGTACGGTGGATAAAACCATGACCAGTTTTTTGCTTAACCTTGCCAATATTGCCTCTCCGCCTACATGGGTATGCGAAAGCAGAAGCCATGCGCATAACATCATGCACAATCAATTGCAAAAAACAAAATTAGTGATTAAACCTCTGTTTGGCTCCCAAGGCCATGGAGTAAGGCTTTTGGAGTATTCGTCTAAGTACCCGTTGCCTATGGACGATTTTGTTGATGGCGTTTTTTATCTACAGCATTTTGTTGATTCTGGCACCAACTCGCATGATTTCCGTGTATTAGTTGTCAATAATCAAGCAGTTGCAGCGATGCGACGTACTGGTGTGACTTGGGTGAATAATGTGGCGCAAGGCGCGCAATGTGAGCAAATAAATGATAAAGATATTTTAACTTTGGCTGAGCAAGCGGCAAAAGTCTTAGAAATTGATTACTGTGGCGTAGATATTATTCGCGACAAAGCTGGAAAGTTGTTGGTGCTAGAAGTGAATAGTATCCCCGCATGGTATGGATTAGAAAATTCAACAAATATTAAAATTAATCATATTCTTACAGATTATTTATTAAGTAAATTATCATGATTAAAGAGCTGTTCAAACAAGCATGTTTGGATGAGTTGCAAGCAATAAAACCCGGCAATGTGCATGTGTTTGCTGATGGCCACGATATGACGGTAGAAAATTTTATCCTTAGTGCAAATGTAGCTGCCGAGGAAATTGCCGAACCAAAATTAAGTCTAGGCCAACGTATATTAGCAAGTGTGGAGGCAACCCATAAAGCAGTGAATTGCAATACCAATTTAGGCATCATTTTGCTCTGCGCGCCATTGATACATGCGCATCGTAAACAATTAGAAGTTGTACTTAAAAATACAACTGTTGAAGATTGTGACTTATGTTTTAGAGCAATTGCACTTGCCAACCCTGCTGGCTTAGGCAAAAGTGAAGTACACGACGTGCACCAAAACCCCAGCTGCACCTTGCAGGAAGCCATGCAAGAAGCCGCTATGCGAGACTTAATTGCAAGTCAGTATTCCAATAATTTTGCTGATATTTTTAGCTTTGGCATACCGAATTATGAACTTTCGATGGCACGTTGGGACCAAGCTATTTGGGCGACTACAGAAGTATATTTGCAGTTTCTGGCGCACTATTTAGATTCGCATGTCTTAAGAAAGTACGGAAATGATGAAGCCATAAAAGTGCAAAATGAAGCCAAGATACATTTAAATGCTTTTACTCAAGCAAGGAATCCCAAAACTTATTTTGGCGAACTTTTGCGCTGGGATGCTGATTTTAAAATGCGCAAAATAAATCCTGGAACCTGCGCAGATTTAACCGTTGCTACGCTTTTTGCAATCAAATTAAGGGCTTATAAAGGAAATAATTGATGGATACATTAAGTCATGCGCTTTGGGGCTATGGGCTGTTTGGCCACAAACCAAATGGACGCAAGCGATTTGCTAAAACGGCCATGTTTTTCGGCGCAATGCCAGATTTAATTTCTTTCGGAATATTTCTTGTACTTCGCGTTTTGCAAGGTAATTGGCATATGGGTCCGCCGCCATTGGGTACTATTCCAGATTGGCTCTACTTTAACTATAGTGTTGGGCATAGTTTTATCATGAGCTTTACAGTGATTGCCCTAGTCTCCATTAAATACCGCGAATTGGCTTTTGCGATGCTGGCATGGCCGTTTCACATTGCGCTAGATTTCCCTTTTCATTCCTTCAAATACTTCCCAACGCCAATCTTTTGGCCGCTTTCTGACTATAAACTTGACGGCATACCCTGGTCACACTGGTACATTTGGTGGCCAAATGTTGCAGGCTTAGTACTGTTATTCTTATATCGATCCAAACAAAAACGTAAAAATTCGTTATAATCCTCTGTTGAAATTATTTGTTTCTGAATGATAGAACCACGCATAATGTTAAATTAATTTGAGGAGATGACCATGGCGAATTTACTAGATCAACTAAAGAGCATGACCACCATCGTGGCAGACACTGGCGATGTAGAAGCGATTAAAAGTGTAAAACCAGTCGATGCAACGACAAATCCATCATTGGTGTTAAAAGCAAGCCAATTGCCGCAATATGCGCCTTTGATTGAAACAGCGATTGCTTATGCAAAAGCGCAGGGCGGCACTAAAGCACAACAAATTGATGCGGCTGCAGATAAACTAGCTGTGTTGATTGGTACAGAAATCACTAAAGTGGTGCCAGGCCGTATTTCTACCGAAGTAGATGCGCGTTTGTCATTTAATTTAGATGCAATGGTGGCTAAAGGCCGTAAATTGATTCAACTTTACTCAGAGTCTGGTGTTAGCAAAGACCGCGTGTTGATTAAACTGGCATCAACATGGGAAGGTATTAAAGCGGGTGAAATTCTTGAAAAAGAAGGCATTCAATGTAACCTTACCTTGTTGTTCGGCTTCGGCCAAGCGCGTGCCTGTGCAGAAGCCGGTGTGTTCTTGATTTCCCCATTTGTAGGCCGTATCTTAGATTGGTACAAAGCTAAAACTGGTGAGACATATACACAAGAAACCGACCCAGGTGTAGTTTCAGTGCGCAAAATTTATGCATATTACAAAGATCATGGATACAAAACAGTGGTGATGGGCGCTTCTTTCCGTAACACTGGTGAGTTAATCGCTTTAGCAGGTTGTGATCGCTTAACAGTATCACCTAACTTGTTACAGGATTTAGCCGCTACAGAAGGCACATTAGCGCGCGTATTGAATGATGGCGGTGCGAAAAATACACCACCAGCAAAAATGACTGAAGAAGAGTTTCGTTTTGAATTGAACCAAGATGCGATGGCGACTGAGAAGTTGGCCGAAGGCATTCGCGGTTTTGTGGCCGATCAAATCAAATTGGAAATAGCTTTAGCAGAAAAACTTTAAGTTTATGGCTGCAAGGTCGGTTATTTAATGTAATAAATAAGTAACAGACTTACATTAGAATTGACATAAAGGCGCTGGGCACTTATTATGAGTGTCCAGTTTTTTGTAGTACCCTATTAGCAACGCATTTGAGATTATTTTCATCACTTTTGCTATAAATCATATTAATTTTAACAACACATTTTTGGAGAAAAACCATGGCACAAACCCAAATGGCATTAGATTCACTAGACTTTGACGCAACTGTTGCGCTAGCAACTGCAGTTGCTCCTCACGTTGATATTCTTGAAATCGGTACACCTTGCATTAAACATAATGGTGTTAAATTGCTTGAAACTTTACGTGCTAAATTCCCAAATAACAAAATTTTGGTTGACTTGAAGACAATGGACGCTGGCTTCTACGAAGCTGAGCCATTCTACAAAGCAGGTGCTGACATCTGTACAGTGCTTGGCTGTGCTGATATCGGTACAATCAAAGGTGTAATCGATGTTGCAAACAAATACGGCAAAAAAGCACAAGTTGACTTGATCAACGTTGCTGATAAAGCTGCTCGTACTAAAGAAGTTGTTGCTGCTGGCGCTCACATTATTGGTGTTCACACAGGTTTAGACCAACAAGCTGCAGGCCAAACACCATTCGCTGACTTAGGCATGGTTGCTGGTTTAAAAACAGGCGTTGAAATCTCTGTTGCCGGTGGTGTTAAAGCTGGTACAGCTGCTCAAGTTCGTGACGCTGGCGCTAGCATCATCGTTGCTGGTGCTGCAATATACGGTGCTGCTGATCCTGCTGCTGCTGCTGCAGAAATCACAAAAATCGCTCACGGTTAATTAATCTTTTAATTAAACCCTATATCAATAAGCAATTATTGACATACGCGATTAAAATCCCGACCCAGCAATGTGTCGGGATTTTTTTATAATTAAATTAAGGAAATGTTATGGATAATCAAAAACTAATTTTAGATCGATTGACCACGATTTTAGGCGAAACAGACAAAGGTTACGCTGCTAAACTGCGCGCTTTGGTTGATGGCGCTGGCCGCATTTTTATCGGCGGTGCTGGCCGCTCTGGGCTAGTTTCACGCTTTTTTGCGATGCGCTTGGTACACAGCGGTTATCAAGTCAATATGGTCGGTGAAATCGTCACGCCCGCCATTAAAGCAGGTGATTTGCTGGTGATTATTTCTGGCTCTGGCGGCACAGAAACATTGATGCCATTGGTGAAAAAAGCCAAATCTGTTGGCGCAAAGTTTTGTGTAGTTTCGATGAAATCTAAATCAGCCATGCAAGAAGTTGCTGATTTGAATATTCAAATTGGTAACGACAGCAGCTTCCCAATCACAAATGGCATGCCAATGGGTGCGCAGTTTGAACTTTCAAGCTTACTGTTTTTGGAAAGCGTGATTGCGGATATTGTAAACGCAAAAAACTTAACGGAAGAAGGTATGCGCGCTATTCACGCAAACCTTGAGTAATTGCTTTTGCTTAAAAACCTTTATACTAAAAGCCCGTGCTTGCTCGGGCTTTTTGTTGCGCGTAAAACTTGCTGATATCATCTCTTGTGATTTGTTTGGTATGCAAAGCACTTGCAAGCAATACGCCTGAGAGGCGCATGGATGCTAGAGTTTGAACGTCTTCTATATTGCGCACGCCGCCTGCAGCATAAATTTTTGAAGATTTGTTGAGTGTAACTATTTGCTCAAGAAGCCTTGTATCTGCGCCTTGAGCACTTCCAACTGCATTCAATGTCATACAAATTACATTATTTGGCCAAAGCATTGAGTTCTCAACAAGGGTTGTTGGCCCAATGTAACCTTGCGGCAAAAAGTCTAATGATAAAATAAATGCTTGATTTGCTTGTTCTGCTAGCACTTGGTAATGCGCGATGCTTGCTAGATTCTCACTTCCAATCACCAAATGTACGCCTGATTTTTGCCATAGTTGCATCTCTGTGTGATTGGAAATCCCAGCATCCAGCCATAATTTTAGACTAGGAAAGTGCGTGCGAATTTCTTCAATTTGCTGAAGGTTGGTGATATAAGCGGGTTGTTTTTTTTGAATCGCATCTAAATCTGCAATGTATACCGTATCAAATGAGTAAATATCGAGAAAAGCTTTTACAATATTAACAGGAGTTGTTGATTTTGTTAGCGAAGATTGTATTGGTTTGTAGCTTGCACGCTCACCCCTTTTTGCATGCACAACAACGCCTCTAAGTATATCTATGACGGGAATAATATGCAAAATGGTTCTACCTGTTAAAATTTTTGTGTGTGAGTTTATCACTGGTGGTGGCTTTAATCACGTAGATTTACCAGAATCTCTCGTACGCGAAGGCACGCTGATGCGCGATGCATTGTTGCTGGATTTATCGGCTTTGCCATATGAAATTATCTTGACGATAGATGCGCGCTTAGCCACACAAAAGCTAGTTTCTACCGCAATTATAGTGCATGAGCATGATGATTTTTGGCAGATTTTGGAGCAACAAATTTCCAACACAGATATGGTTTGGTTGATTGCTCCTGAGACCGATCACTTGCTAAAAAAACTAACGAAATTGGCCATAAAACATCAAAAGCCTATTTTAGGTTGTGGTTTAGAAAGTATCGAAATATGCTCGAGCAAATATGCAACTTATCAAGCTTTGTCGCAAGCTGAAATTGAAACAATTCCAACTTTTAAGATGCTAGAGTGGAAAAAGGGTGAGGGCGCTTGGCTAGCAAAACCAGATGATGGAGCGGGCTGCGACGACACTGTTTGTTTTGAAAGTGCTGATGAACTGGCAAGCTGGATTGGCGCATGGAATAAGGCTACAAGCCACGTTATCCAGCCTTTTATTGAAGGCAAACCTGCGAGTATTTCATGCGTTATGCACCATGGTAAAGCGTATGTGTTAAGCTGTAACACACAATTGATTAGCACCCAAAAACATCAACTTAAATTTAATGGTTGCGTGCTCAATGATATGACAGCAAATAGAGCGGCATTTGAGCTTGTTGCGAATAAAATTGCGCAGGCTATGCTTGATTTGGCCGGCTATGTGGGCATTGATGTAATTGTCGAGAATGATAAAGTGATTGTGGTTGAGATAAATCCTCGCCTGACTACAAGCTATAGCGGTCTTGCCGAGGCGATTGGCGCAAATCCAGCGGCCTTGATAATCAATACTTTGACACAAGTAAATAATCAATGGCCAAAGCTAGAACAAAATGTGGTGAGCCTCTATGTCTAAAACAATAGGTTGGGACATTGGCGGCGCGCACTTAAAAGCTGTTTTGCTGGATAAGGGAAGCGTAAAGGCGCTACAAATACCTTGTGAGTTGTGGCGAGGTCTAGATAACTTAGAAGCCGCGATTAACTGCGTACTTATTGATTTTGGAGAGAAAGACGCGCAGCATGTCGTTACAATGACGGGTGAATTGGTGGATTTGTTTGAAAATCGCCGGCAGGGAGTGATTGAAATTGCAAACTTTGTAGCCAGCATTTTAGGTAAAGAAACGCAGTTTTACGCTGCAAGAAGTGGTTTTGTTGGTTTGCAGAACGTTTCTGCGCATGTAGGATGCATTGCCTCTGCCAATTGGCATGCCAGTGCCAGTTTATTGGCAAAACAAGTTAAAAATGCGCTTTTTGTCGACATTGGTAGCACGACGACGGATATCATTTTGATCTCTCATGGAGAGGTGGCAGAAATAGGGCTTAGCGATGCATTAAGAATGAAGGAAGACACGCTAGTTTATACTGGCGTAGTGCGCACACCGTTGATGGCTCTAGCTCAAAAACTACCTTTTGAGGGGCAGCAAGTGAATGTCGCTGCGGAATATTTTTCTACAATGGCGGATGTGTACCGCCTGACTGGTGAGTTAGAAGCAGAAATGGATGTGGCTGAAACAGCTGATGGTAAAGGAAAGACTCTGCTTGAATCAGCGCGACGTATCGCGCGCAAGGTAGGGCATGATCTTGAAGACAAGCCGATCGAAACTTGGAAATCTTTGGCCTTGGAATGTAAAAAACTACAAATGCAGCAAATTAAACAGGCAGTTTTAAAGCACTGGAAAACGGGTACGCCGATTGTTGGTGCGGGTGTAGGAGCTTTTTTAGTTAAACAAATTGCCGAAGCGCTTAATTGTGAATATTTGACTATTTCGCAAGCACTAGCACACGAATTAAACGACAGTCTGTCTGTGTGTTTCCCAGCCTATGCGGTGGCGCAATTGGCAGTGCAACCAAGATGTTAAAATATTCGCTACCTTATCATCATGATAGTTCACGTCTGTTTGCACGTATCGCGCACCAGCCTTGGGCAATGTTTCTAGATAGCGGCCAACTGCAAAATCCCGCGACAGGTAAAGCGGGCAGTCAGTATGGGCGTTATGACATTCTTGTCGCGGAGCCGATGGCAAAGTTTGTTACGCTTGGCGCGCAAACAATTATTACTGCAGATGGAAAAAGTGAAATTTCATTAGGTGACCCTTTTGAATTGCTAAAAAACTTTTTGAACCGTTATCCAGCACCGCAAGCTGAAATCCCATTTGCTGGCGGCGCAGTTGGTTATTTTGCTTATGATTTGGCGCGTAGATTAGAAAAGCTGGAAGATTTAAAATCACCAGAGCCTGTTCCTGAAATGATGGTAGGGATTTATGACTGGGCAATAGTGGTGGATCATAGGAAACAACTTAGCATGTTGATTTCAAACGGATTTTCAAATGAGACGCATGTCAAATGGAAGCAGTTATGCGCTTTGTTTGAAGATTCATTTTTGGCGATTCAAACTCAATTCGAAGTCACTTGCCCAATCCAATCTAATTTTTCAGAAACCACTTACGCCAGCGCGTTCAAACTTGTGCAGCAATATATTCAAGCAGGCGATTGCTATCAGGTGAATTTGGCACAACGTTTTTCAACGAGGGTGCAGGGGGACAGTTGGATTGCCTATCAATTATTGCGCAAAGTAAGCCCGGCACCATTTATGGCCTATATGCAGTTACCACTAGATCAAAGCGAATGTTTCCAAATCATGTCAAATTCGCCTGAGCGTTTTATACAGTCTGTTGACAAACATGTTGAGACAAGGCCGATAAAAGGCACACGACCACGCTCGAGTGATTCCGAGCAAGATGCTGCCTACTCATATGAGCTATTGACGAGCATTAAGGACAAGGCGGAAAATCTGATGATTGTTGATTTATTGAGAAATGATATTGGTAAAAACTGCGAAACTGGCAGTGTTAAAGCCGATATACTGTTTCAACTGCAAAGCTTTACCAATGTGCACCATCTTGTGAGTATTATTACTGGTAAACTAAAACAGGGTGCAACATCGATTGATTTGCTAAAAGGTTGTTTCCCTGGCGGGTCTATTACGGGCGCACCAAAAGTGCGTGCCATGCAGATTATTAATGAGATAGAACCGCACCGTCGGGGCATATATTGTGGTGCGATAGGTTATATTGGCTTTGATGGCAATATGGATACTAATATTGCGATTCGAACAGCAGTTGTCAGTAAGGGCAAGCTTAGCTTCTATGCGGGTGGTGGCATAGTCTCAGATTCAGAGTGTGAAAAAGAATATGTCGAAACGTTAGATAAAGCTGCTAGCATGACGGCAATACTGCAATACTTTATGCAAAAATGATTCAGCTTTTAAAAAAATGGTTATGGGTGATTAGGAAAACAATGCAAAAAAATCACGTGGGCGCAAGATGGGTCATTAAAATTGGTGGCAGTTTGTTAGGTTCGCCAGAGTTAGAGCGATGGCTGGCGCTTTTCGCAAAGTTCAGCGATGGACAAATTATCATTGTGCCTGGTGGCGGTTTGTTTGCTGATGCCGTTCGAGAAGCACAAAAACTATCGAAAATTAGTGATGCTTGCGCGCACCGATTAGCCGTATTGGCAATGGATCAGTATGGTTTGTTGCTGGCAAATATGAATCCAGAACTTGCCACTGCTAGAAACGAAATGGAGCTGGATGAGCGCACATGGCAGCATCGTTGTATTGTCTGGTTGCCTAGTCAAATGGTGTTGGCTGACGATACGATTCCAAAAAGTTGGCAAGTGACCTCAGATAGCATCGCAGCGTGGCTGGCGCAAAAGGTCAATGCACAACAACTGATTTTGGTTAAATCTGATAAACCGACAGAGTCGGAATTGAGTCTAAGAATGATGGCGAGCACGGGGGTATTAGATGAGGCCTTCAGTGAATTTGTGCTCCATAAAACATTTGGACGCTGGATGCTGAAAAAAACTGACTATGAGCATTTTTTGGAAGGTATTAATCTCACCATGCTTGATAAAATAGGCTCATCGATACACTAGGGGCTGCTATGAAGGGCAAAGTCTATTCTGAGAACGAAACCATAGAAAAGCTGAAAATTGAACTGCCACAATGGTTTTTTGAGGATGGTTGGATACGCCGCAAATACAAAACCAGTGGGTGGAAAGCCACGCTTATGGTAGTTAACACAGTCGGGCATTTGGCGGAAGCTGCTTGGCACCACCCTGATTTATCGGTTTCTTATGCCTTTGTCATTGTGAAATTGTGTACGCACGACGCCAAAGGCATTACCAATAAAGATTTTGAATTAGCCACCAAGATTGAGCAAGTGATTGGCTGGCAGCCCGCGAATGAAGGTGGAGCGCTAACAGGCACGCCTAATGAAGATGCGCGGTTTAAGTATATTAAATACGACTAAGTGTCTTGTTACGACCCAAAGCAGATATTCAACGTTTGAATTAGGTGCCATGGTGAAGGGTGACCCGCTCTTGTGACCGCTGAACTACACTTGGTGAAAAAGAATCTGGGTGACGTAATATCACTGCTTCAAAGGCATAGCTTTCCAGCCCCATTTCGAGAAGTGCGGTATAGCCCATGGTTTCGTCCTTTCGATTAACGGCTCGTTCAACAGCTTCAATTATTCCGTAACGTTCAATCATGGGCCAAGTTCGTGAAGCGCGAGTTTTCTTTCCGTTTTTGGCACTTAGCACTTGCTCGTAAGCAAACACAGCTTCAAGGCATTCACGCTCTACATCAGTTGCTGCACCGTGCTGTAGTGCTCGAAGCTCAACGGCACGTTTACGGGCGGCTAGTGCAAGGTCAGGTCTGCCACGTTCCGTAACGTTTTTCTCGAATACGATACATTCTTCTGGAGTTTTCAGTTTGGCGATGAGTTCGTCCATTTTGTGGCACCTAACGTTTGAATTAAGGGGCTGCGAAACAGTCCCGCTTGAATGAGGGGTTGGGGATTGTGCTATGAATACTGTTGTACTGAAATCAAGCATTTCTAATGATACCAATAGTGATAGTGGCAACATCAATGAGCTTGTGAAGCGTTGGAATCACAGTGCGAAAGTGGGTCGCACCTGTGACCGTAAAAACTATATCAACGGGTACATTAAGTTCTTGTACGAGTATGCCGGAATCAGGAATCTTAGCAGCTCGTCGTTGCTCTCTATTCATGGGTTGGATGTTCCAAGCTACGTCCCTATTGTTTTGGCCGAAGCCGCAATTGACAATTCCTCTGGGAAAATCTGGGACTTGTTTGATAACCATATCAGAAGAAAGCCTTGTGTAATCTCCG
>JBJXDT010000111.1:0-8021 GCA_046153505.1 Methylophilaceae bacterium
AACACTTCTTTGTATGTCACCATGCGCTGCATCTGGTAAAACGGACCTTCATCATAATCCAATGCAAGCCAATGCATACCATCCATAATCGCTTGCACTGCAGCAGGTGTGCTTCGCTCTACATCTGTATCTTCAATACGCAGAATAAATTTCCCATGATGCTTCTTGGCATACGCCCAAGAAAACAGTGCTGTGCGCGCACCTCCAATATGTAAAAACCCTGTCGGGCTGGGCGCAAAACGAGTACGAACAGTCATATCAAAACAGCTTTAAATTAAAAGTTAAATTCTACCACGCTACAACAGACGCGATTTTATAATGAAAAGATTAATAAATAAATAAATATTTCTTGATTATTCAATGATTTATTATTATATTTTAATTAATGTTATTAAAATACAATTTTTCAAAAAAGTGTCAGGCAAAACTATCGCTTCGGTATTAGTCTTATGAAAAGTATTTTTCAAAAAATTTTTAATACTAAAGCAGATAAAGAAACCAAAAAACTCACTGCTTGGATTAACGACCTTCCAGACATGGATGATCTCGTCGCACTTAAATTTTCCACGCAAAAACTGACACAACTATTTGAAGAGCATGAGCTCACCACAGAGCAGAAACTCGAGTTAATTATAGAGATTGAAGAGCTTAATTATGCCCGACTCGATAAAATAGCGACGCAATTTGTAAATACAGCCAATATCAAGCAAGACTTAGAACACGACATGGGCGAAGCCTGTTTTCAATACAATCGCCAAGCTTACATTTGCCATCTTAAGATCATTGAGCTCGTTATCGATCCGACAAAATTTAAGCTTGAGGGCAATATGCCCGTTTTGCTTCTTGCGCGAACAATGAATGCGGCTTTTAACATGACTAAGTGGCGCATGTTTATGCAACAAAATGCACCAACAAAAATGTGGCTGCAAATTTACATGCTATATAAAATTGCATACAAACAAAATCTGCTTAGCCTTCCAGTGGAAATATTTCCATTAAGCCCCAATACAACACTATCGGCTTTTTTTGTACAACTTTGTATGTTAGGTGAATTGCAACAAGCCAATATGCAAAGGTATCACATTGAAATTGCAGGAAAGATTCTACGCACATGGCTTTCGCACGCGCACATTAGCTCAAAACATACTGCTGAACAATACCTTTTTTATGTGGATTTAGAGCGAGATTTTCCAGCCAAACGCATGCGCAACTTCGAACCTAATGAAAACTGTCGTTATTGGGAATTAGATGATTTTGAAAAGCAACTAAATGTCGCTATTACCGTTTCTGACCGCGGTGAAACCCCTGAAAGCTTGTTGTACTCTAAAATTGATCATGTTAAAAAATTAAATGAAACGCTTACAATTCTGCATGCCGAGTGGAAAAGACAAGACTATGTACGCCAGCGTCGGCGCGAAGAACGTCAAGCCACTTCTAAAACTGCCAAAGTAAATGCTGGGATTCAAGATATTTGTGACCAAGTATTGCAAAGCAATAAAATCAAAAATGGCCTAAAGATGTCTCGAAGCGGCAAATCGCTTGATGAGCTTTTACGTGGCCACACCGTGCTGAAAGATGCCAGTAGAACCATAAATGTGAACAGCGGCTCTCTCGATAATTGGATTATTACCGATGAAAGCGAACATGGCTTTGGCGCACGTGTGAACAAATATGCCAATATTTTAGCCAGACCAGACAAACTGATTGGTATGGTGATTGATAACGATGAGGGCAATGTGATTGTTGGCATTATTCAAGGCATAAAACCCACTCAAGGGAATCAGCTTAAAGTGGGTATTGAAGTGCTTTGCCATAATCCAGTTTGGGTTCAACTTCAGTTAGCACAAGAAAAAAGCACATTTTTGGATACAGTTTCAGAAATTAACGCCAGTCACCGCGGCTCGCCAATGGATATCGGTTTGTTTTCAGGGATATATTTACCGATTGAAAAAGGTTTATCTGAGATCGCAAGCCTGATTCTGCCGAAAATGAGCTTTCGCCCTAACACCAAATATATTATCCATATTGAAGGCAAACAAAAACGCGGTGTTTTAGGTGAGCCAATGGAATCGCGGGATGACTGGGTAAGGGTTGCAGTTTCACTTTAGCAGTTTCAGGAACTTGTTCAGCCAGACCAATATGTTTCAATCTTTTTTGTATAAAAGTTTAAGGCGTTGTGATGGCGTCTGGTTTTGCTTCATTATTTACAGCTCCACGCCAATCGCCACCTAGCGCTTTAAACAACTCTACAGTGGCTAAAAAAGTAGCTTGTTTAGCTTGCACTGCCGCACTCGAAGCATCGTTATAAACACGCTGTGCATCTAGCACATCCAAATAGGCGGAATAGCCAGATTTGTAACGGTTCTCAGCCACATTTAGCGCATTCTTTGCTGAAACCGTACTGTTTGATAAAGCAAGCTCACGCTCCGCATTCAAACGACGATTTATAAGGGCGTCATTCACTTCTTTGAACGCATTTTGAATGGCAGCTTGATACTGAGCAAGCGCTTGTTTTTGCTTAGCGCTAGATTGATCAACCCTTGATTGTCTTTTGCCAGAATCGAATATTGGCAAATCTAATCCCAAACCCAAACTCCAGATACTTGCGCCAGATTTCAACAAGTTTTTAAGTAACGCACTTTCCATACCCAAACTACCTGTAAGGCTAATGCTAGGGTACATGGCGGCCTTGGCAATGCCAATATTAGCGTTTTCTGCAATCAAAGTTTGCTCTGCCTGGCGAATATCTGGACGATTTTCTAATAGTGCAGAAGGCAAGCCTGCAGGCGGCACTGGGGGCATTGGTAATTGGCGAATATCTCCCGCCTCTAACTGCAAGTCCAAGACTCCTGTAAGCACTTGTAGCTGATGCAAAGTAAGCGCGCGCAATCGCGTCAGCTCAATTTGCTGCGCCTCCAAGTTGCTCACTGCCACTTCGGCTTGACTAACCTCTAGGGCGCTTGCCACGCCTCCTGCCAAACGGCGCTTGGTCAAAGCCAGACTTTCATTACGACTTTTTTGATTGTCTTGTGTGACCGCAATTTGCGCATCTAAACCACGCAATTGCAAATAATTGCTGGAAACCAAGCCCAGCAAGGAAAGTTCAACCGTATCCTTGCCAAAACGAGCACCTAAAGCACCAGCACTTGCTGCTTCCTTGGCGCGCTTTATTCTTCCCCAAAAGTCGATTTCATAGGCCGTGTTCAGGCCAAATTGAAAGTGATTACGTTCGGCGCCACCAAATGTGGGGAATGAACCGAATTCTGTCACTTTACTGCGGCTCACTCCGGCAGACACATTCACTTGTGGATACAAGCTCGCTCCGATTTCGCGCATATTAGCATCAGCTTCTTCAATACGCGCCATGGCAAGTGCCACGCTAGTATTGTTGCGCAGTGCCAAATCCACTAATTCGTTTAATTTTGGGTCTTGGTAATGTGTCCACCATTCTTTCATATTGACCTCAGCCGCGCCAGTGCTTGCGTCTGAGCTTGCTTTTAATTCGCCATAAGTGGCAGGCAATGCTGATTCGTTACGTTGGTAATTTGGTCCAACGATTTGGCACGCGGTTAAAAATACAACCAAAATTAAACTTAAATTCTTCATCATTGGTTTTTTCATGCTTTTGCCTCTGTTTGCTCTATTTGGCTATCAAAGCCATGGTGACGGTGCACATTTTTCTTCGTTAACCAAGAGAAAAATAGTGGGATAAAGATTGTCGCGAGGAAAGTGGCTAAAATCATGCCGCCAAACACCCCAGTACCCATGCTACGCCTTGCCGCCGAGCCCGCACCAGTGGCCACCAATAGGGGTGTAATGCCTAACACAAACGCCATCGATGTCATTACAATTGGCCTAAATCTTAGTCTCGCACCTTCAAGGGCTGCCTCCAACACAGGCATGCCTTCTTCCATTTTTTGGCTTGCGAACTCCACAATTAAAATCGCGTTTTTCGCCGCGAGACCAATCAAGGTAATCAGCCCAATTTGGAAGTAAATATCATTCGGCATACCACGCACAAGAACCGCTAGCAGCGCGCCTGCCAAGGCAAATGGTACAGCCATAATCACGGCTAAAGGTAGTGCCCATGTCTCAAACTGAGCGGCTAAAATCAAGAACACCATGATGATGGCAAAACCAAAAGCAAACAAGGCCGCAGAACCTGTCCGTTTTTCTTGGTAGGCCTGTCCTGTCCACGCCACTTGATAGCCATCTGGCAAGTTTTCTTTACCAAGCTTTTCCACCAGTTTAATTGCATCGCCCGAACTTACACCTGGCGCGCCTTCACCTAAAACTTTGGCCGATAGTAACCCGTTATAGCGCTCCAACTGCTCCGCACCAATGGTGTAACTCACTTTGCTAAGCGCAGATAGCGGAATCATTTGCCCAGCTTTACTGCGCACATAAATTTTGCCAATATCCTCTGGACGCGAGCGATACTGCGCCTCAGCTTGCAATTGCACACGATATGTTCTGCCCGATTTATTAAAATCGTTTACATAAAATTGACCCATAGTGCTTTGCAACGCTGCGTAAATATCTGCGATCGGCACGCCCAAAGAAAGGGCTTTCGCCTCATCTACCTCGATATAAAGCTGTGGCACAGTCGGTCTAAAAAACGTGTTGATATTAGTTAATTTCGGGTCTGCACGCATCACGCCAACAAAATTATTTAGCACCTCCGCCAACTTTTGTGGATCACTACTGCCACGACTTTGCACATACATCTCGAAACCAGCCGAGCTACCCAAACCGCGAATCGGAGGCGGATTAACGGCAAATGCAAAGCCATCTGGTTGCATAAATCCAATGCCTTTTAGTTTGCCCGCGATATCGTCCGCCGTGGTGCTGCGCTCTTTCCAATCTTTTAATCGCACAAACATCGTACCCGCGCTGGTTTTGTTGCCGCCACCAATAAAATCCAAACCAACAATGGCAAACTCAAACTCAACCGCAGGGTCTGGCGCAATAGCTTGACGGATTGATTCTGTGGTTTTTTCCGTACGGTTCAGCGTCGCGCCATCTGGCATAATCATCAGCGTAATCACATAACCTTGATCTTCTTGTGGCACTAAGCTACCTGGCACGCGATTGAGCAACACCACGCATAGGGCAATTATGGCGGTAAACACCACAGCGCCAATAATTTTATGATGCAAAGTTAAATCAACAATACGCGTGTAAAAGTTGCTTACCTTTTGAAAGCCTTGGTTAAACGCCTTAAAGAATGTGTTTTCTCCATGCGTATTTTTAAGCAAAATCGCGCACAAAGCGGGAGTGAGCGTCAGTGCAACGACGCCAGAAATCACCACCGCAATCGCCACTGTCACCGCAAATTGGCGATACAATGCACCCGCAATGCCGCCCATAAAAGCAACTGGGATAAATACTGCGCACAGCACCATGACAATTGCAATCACCGCGCCTGAAACTTGCTCCATTGACTTTACAGCAGCCTGCAATGGTTTCAGGCCTTCTTCCTGCATCAGCCGCTCGATATTTTCCAACACCACAATTGCGTCATCCACCACAATACCAATCGCCAAAATCATGGCAAATAGGGTAAGCAGATTGATGGTAAAACCCAACAAATACAAGCCCGCAAAAGTGCCAACAAGCGAAATGGGGACAGCGATAATCGGAATAAGCGTAGCGCGCCAGCTTTGCAAAAATAAAAACACCACTGCCACCACCAAAATCAAGGCTTCCGCCAGCGTTTTAAACACTTCTTCAATCGTCGCCTTCACAAATTCGCTGGTGTCGTAGGGAATGCTATATTCCAAACCTTCTGGAAAGCGTGTTTTAAGCTCTTCCATCTTCAACTTGATATTTTTAGCTGTATCCAGCGCGTTTGCACCTGATTGCAAAAACACGCCAAGCGCCACGCCAGGCTTGCCATTCAGCGCAGAGCGCACATTGTAACTTTGCGCACCAAGCTCAATCCTTGCCACATCTTTGAGGTATAAAATGCCGCGTGGGCCATTCGCTTTAACTATGATATTGCCGAATTGTTCTGGCTCCAATAAGCGCCCTTTGGCGGTTACCGTGTAGATAATCTGCTGGTCGTTAGGCGCTGGATCTTGTCCAATTTTTCCCGCCGCATACTGCGCGTTTTGCGTTTGAATCGCCGCGGCAATATCAGACGTCGTAACACCCAGTTGCGCCATTCTATCAGGACGCAGCCACACGCGCATGGCGTAATCTTGTCCGCCAAAAATTTGCGCGCTACCCACACCTGGAATACGTTTAATTTCATCCAAAATATTGAGCGTAGCGTAGTTGCTGATAAACAGCCTATCGTGCGCTGGATTTTTCGAAGTGAGAAAGGACACCAGCAAAAAGTCGCTCGATATTTTCTGCACAATAAGCCCGTTGCGGCGAACCTCTTCTGGCAAGCGCGGCGTAGCAATATTGACGCGGTTGCTCACGTTAAAAGTTGCTTGGTCAATATTAGTGCCGACTTCGAACGTGGCGGTAATCGTCAACGTGCCGCTGGAATCGGCCACAGAGTTAAAATATAGAAGATGCTCAACGCCACTCAGTTGCTCTTCGATTGGCGCAGCGACGGTTTTGCTGAGCGTATCAGCACTCGCACCTGGATAATTTGCGGTAATCGTCACCGTTGGTGGTGCGATTTCAGGATATTGCGCTACAGGCAGTTTGAATGCGGCCGCCAAGCCAGCTAGCACAATGATGATGGACAATACCCCAGCAAATATTGGACGCGTGATAAAGAATTTAATCATTATTTTTTAGTTTCAGAAGTTGTATTTGATTTTGCGCCTACTGAGCCCACTGCCATATTTGGCGAAGCTCCTGGCGCATGTGTTGAAACAGGCACGCCTGGCGGCATCATATTGAGCTTAATCAAATTGTCGGTAATCACTTTGTCTCCCGCTTGCAAGCCACTCAAAATAATCCAATCCGATCCTTTCCACTCGCCCACTTTTACTGGGCGTCGCTCTGCCTTGTTATTATTAGCGACAAACACAAATGTGCCTTGATCGCCAGTGGAAATGGCCGCTTGTGGGACCAGAAAAACACCATCACGCGTGCCAGTGGAAATACGCACACGCACAAACTGACCAGGCAACAAGCTATGGCCTGCGTTTTCAAACGCCGCGCGCAATTGTTGGGTGCCCAAAGCGGGGTCAATGGTACTTGCGGCGAAATTTAATTTTCCAGACTCATTAAATTCTTGGCCGTTTGATAATATTAGGGAGATTTTTTTTTACAGTATTGCCATTTAACTTACCGCCTAATGCCGCTAATTCAGATTCGGACAAACTAAAACGCACCCAAATAGGTGATAAATCAGAAATGGTGGTCAGCAAGCTCGTATTTGGCTCTACTAACGCCCCTTCCGAAAACAAGAAGCGCCCAGCCATTCCACTGGCTGGCGCTATTATTGTCGTGTAAGAAAGATTTAGTTTTGCTTCGTTAATGGCTGCTTGCGTTTGCATAATGTCCGCAGTTGCCATGACATTGTCAGAAACCGCGTTATCATATTCGCGTTGACTGATAGATTGCGTGGCTAATAAATCTTTTAATCGAGCAGCCTCTCGACTTGTTTGCTCTAATCTAGCAGTTCGATGCATGAGCTCACCCTGCGCATTAGAAAGCGCGATTTTATATGGCTGTTGATCAATTAAAAACATTGGTTGACCAGTCTTTATGGCCGCACCTTCTTCAAATAATTTTTTTAGCACTATGCCGCCCACACGCGGACGCACTTCAACTTCTTTTGCGCCCTCGGTTTGACCCACTACCTCCGTGCTAATTGGCACGCTAGTGGGTTCTGCTGCGATGACGGTCACTGGCATTGGCGGCATTTGTGCGCCAGCTTGTCCTTCATCCTGTTTTTTCCCACAGGCAGCAACTGCCAGTGCAAGCAAGCAGGCAATGAATATATTTTGAATTGAATTTGCGTTCTTAACCATAAATTGTCCCAACAAGAGTTTTGCTAAATACGAAAATGCTTGCATACATACAAGCTTGAATGTATATTATATACAAACATT
>JBJXDT010000112.1:0-9138 GCA_046153505.1 Methylophilaceae bacterium
TTTTCAATAAAATAATTGCGCAGAAATTCCTGCTGTATTATCAGTAAAATCAATACCGGGTTGATTTGAGCTTCGCGAGCTATGTTGCAAGTTTGCACCCAGCGTTAAATAGCGCCATGGCAACCAACTAATACCGATAGAAGCACTTTTTTCAGAGTCGTCGCGAGCAATAGTTCCGCCAGAACCATTGCCTTTAAATTTGCGGTCTGCAATATTCACATTCCCCTGCAACGATATCTTGTCTGTTATAGACCAGCTCGGCGTGATGCTCAACATATCTCGAACAGTATAGCTACTTGTAGTTGATTCGTAACCAGATACTTGCCTTGCGATGAGCGCAGAAATTTGAATTCTGCCTGTCGGTGTCCATACGTACTCTGCACTAGCAACCGGTTGTGAAAAATTACGTTGCGTAAAATTGTCATAGTTACGATGAAGATAACCTGCCATGAGGTTGATGCGGGACTTGCCCGTTAAAACCCAATTTAGATTGGCATCTACCTCGCGTTCACCAAATCCAGTATCAAGAAATGAAGTTGATATTAGTTGACGTTGATCGTAATTTGCACTTCTACCATATCCAATCAAACTCATAGCACTTCCTGAGCCAAATACATACCGTACCCCACCATTGATGCTGTTTTGCGTGTAGCCCGCCTGACCATTATTGGCTTGGCTATTTTTTAAGCGATAATTTGCTACGCCAGCCAACATATGCCAATTGCCGTAGGGTGACCAATCCACATCAAATCGATGATTTACTGTTGTGCTCACATTAAACACTTTTTGACCGACAACATCTTGCGATGTATCTCGTCCTTCCGAGCGTTCAGAGGAAAGATTACCAGTAAGATATGGTGTTAGCGACCATAACCACGCCGCACTATATTCATTCGTATCAAATTTAAGTGAGGTGTTATTTTGATAACGGTTAGCAGAATGCGTAAAGTTAAACTTGAAGCGCTGCAATGCGTACTGCTTATCTATTCGAATTCCTACAAATCCAGAAGTCACTTGGTCAGAACGTTGCGCTGGCGCTAGATTTACGCCCTTAGGTAAGCGAAATAGATTGTCATCATGCTGCCAGTTGATACCAGCAATGGCATTAAAAGTATCTTTATCATCAGCATATGCATGTGTAGCAAATACCAAATACACAGCGAGATATAAAATACTTGAAAGAGATATTTTATTCTTTTGCATACAAAACAACATTCATTGACAACGCCACCTCATTCATAAACTTCCAAAAATCTTTCATCAGACTTTTTATTCTAAAACTAAATATATTATAATAACCTACTTAAATCAAGCATATAAGCAATAAAACATATAATATACTTTAATAATTATGTATAAATTCATCAATTTCCCTACTAATTTAAAATGACAGGTAATTTTGTTGTTTTATTACTGCTACCACATGAAAATGTGGGAAATGTTTCCATGCATAGTTCAAATGACTGATGTACTATTTATTCTTAAAAAAAACTGAAATATATAAATGCCTTCAAAAGTAAATTTCAACACTAATCGATTGTCTGGAATCGCAATCTCGCGGGATAACATCCTGCATATTCTAGAAGTTATGTTTGACCCGATTATTTCTGTGGTCTCTCTATGGGTCGTGTCTTTTACAATAGAAGGGGCATTAAACCCCGCTTACCTAATCTTATCTATCATTATTTTTTCACTATCCTATCCAAGTAGTCTTAAACTGGAGCTGCCATTTTGGGAATCGACGCAAAAAATACTTATTTCATGGTTTTTACTTACCTCTTTACTGCTATTACTAGGTGTGGCTACAGGCTACATTAAAAATTTTTACATAAACACTTTAATCATTTGGCTCGCTATGACGCCGGTGTTACAAATAATCGGTACACTTCTTCTAAAAAAATTCGCGCCCTTCATTATCCAGTTACAAGGGCAAGTTAAAAAAACAGTTATCGTAGGCGTAAATCCACGTAGTATTAATCTTGCCAATAAGATTACTAGTAGCAGTTATCATGCAATGCACTTTATGGGATATTTTGAAGACCGCACCATTGACCGCCTTCCAGAGGGATTTAACAAGACCTTACTTGGCAAACTAGATATTTTGCCAGTCTATGTCAAAGAAAATAATATCAATAATATTTATATCTCTTTGCCCATGGCTAGCCAGCCTCGCATACTCAACTTACTGGAAGCACTTAAAGACACGACTGCGTCGATATACTTTGTTCCCGACATATTTCTAACTGATTTGATACAAAGCCGAATTGATGAAATAGGCGATATTCCGATAGTTGCCGTAAGGGAAACACCATTCACTGGCGCAAACGGCTTAGTAAAACGTGTGACTGATATTATTTTTTCCTTGGCCATATTACTTATCATTTCACCAATTCTGCTCATAGTCGCAATCGGCGTAAAACTAAGCTCACCCGGGCCAGTTATTTTTAAACAAGTACGTTACGGACTAAATGGTGAAGAAATAATCGTTTATAAATTCCGTTCTATGACCACTTTGGAAAATGGAGATAATGTGCTGCAAGCGACAAAAAATGATCAACGTATTACCAAGTTTGGAAAGTTTATTAGAAAAACCTCTTTAGATGAACTCCCACAGTTTTTTAATGTGCTACAAGGCAGAATGAGCATCGTCGGCCCGCGCCCGCACGCGGTTGTTCACAATGAATTGTACCGTAAGCTTATCAATGGCTACATGATTCGCCATAAAGTGAAACCAGGCATTACAGGCTGGGCACAAGTTAATGGATTAAGGGGTGAAACTGATGCCTTAGAAAAAATGCAAGCGCGTATCGATTATGATATTGCATATTTGCGTAACTGGAGCCCACGTTTAGACATTTACATCATCTTTAAAACAATTTGGGTGGTGTTTTTCAAAGGTCAAAACAGTGCGTATTAGCCGAATGCATCCAAACACATCGAACCCATTGTTAAGTCTGTCAGACTTAAAACACAATCAATATGGCTTAGCCAGCGGCTCACCAATATATAACCCTTGCGCAGGCCATGCAACGCTTTTCCAGTATGACTCAATCGCTGTTTCGCCTGATAAATAGTGCTTCATCAGAACGCTGGGATTAGAAAACTTTTGCCAATAATTACAAGGCTCCGATACCGTGCCGTAGCTTGCAGTAGCGCCCGCCTCTAACCAACGCAAACTAGACATTTGCGACGAGCCAAGCAAATCGCCACCCGATGAAGTTAGATGATCAGCAATGGCACCTGGCATAAAAGTGAGGGTCGGAAGATTGGGCACATGCGTTAGGCCAGTAAAATAAAACATCACATCTTGCTTACCCTCAATTGCATTAGCATTCATCGTGTTAATTTGTAGCTTTTTGGAATCAATGCGCGTAGATTTAGGAAAAAAAATAGCACGCGAACTGCGGGCTTTATCGCTCGTATTAAGCAAGTAGGCACTCGCTTCATTTAGCTTAAATTCACTCAATACTCCTCTATCTATCAGCGCTTTTGCCTGCTCTACTGACTCCACAGGCAATAACATAGAGATACGCAGTCCATAATCAACAAATGGTTTGCGACTTTGTGAGTCAAAATAAGGATTAAACTTGCCCTTTGCACAAGTATTTTCGCACTGTTTGGCATCATAGCCCAGCGTTAAGGCAGATGTAATGCTGTTGCAGCTCACCGCATATGGTGTTGTCCAAACCATTACAATGGCTTGTATATTGGGTTTTAGCTGGCTTATGATGTCTTTGCGCAATATATCAAATTTAGCAGGGTTTAAACTTCTCTCGCCAAGTGCAATGTGTACTTTGATTAAGTTAATTTTGGGTATATTTCGCGCAGCTAAATAATATTTACCCACCTCCATACTGTTGTCATCTTCAACATTCACAACCACGGCTAGGTTTTCAGGGCTTACACCACCTCTTGCGATTGCCGCAAAGACACTGCTCGATAACCAAAACAATACAGCAACTAGCAGGAGGCGCAGAAATGATTTATAAGTCATGTAAGATTTTAGTTTTGTAAATTTGCTTGTGTATCGACATAAACTATAACATCGAATTTTGACACCGAGGTTAATCAAGCACAAATAAAGAAAAACGAGAGCCATAGCTCTCGTTTTATATCGCATATCTAGTGAACTAGATATTGTTTTTTCGGCGACGTCCAATATATCCCATTAACCCAAGCCCAACAAGCATCATCGCATAGGTTTCTGGCTCAGGCACAGGATATATACCTTGTCCACCAGTTCCCGTAAAAGTAACATCGTCAATCAGGAAGTCCCAAGAATCCGGATGGAATTTACTAGAGGCTGGATCGTTTAAAAAGCTAATTGTAACGTTAGTAATATCAGTAAAACGAAGATCTACTATTGCATAGCTATCTGCACCATCTATCACTACTTTACTGCTATTTGCTGGGGGCGCTATGTTTGGCTCAAGATTCTTAAAATCCAAAAAGCCTAGCAAAGTTGTCCCGTTAAATGCGCTTACAGTGTAGTCCTGAATATTTGTTTCACCATTAAATAACGTAAAGCTGACTGCACTGGCATGGAAATCTGGTAACAATGATATTGCAATTGTATTCGATAGCCCATTGCCCATATTGGATGTGCCATAAGCATTATGATTTGTAATGATAGCGGGCGTACCGTCGAGCGTACCGTCGACTAAGAGATTATTAGGGAAGAAGTTGGTATGCGCTGGAAAAGCAATCGCATCAGTCAGTACGCCACCACCAGAAAAAGTGGCCGCATCAAAATTAATGGTCTGAGCGCTCAAAGGGGTGGGTGTTGTTAAAACCTTAGTAACGGGGTCAGCAATACCTAAATAGGAGTTTTGCCCAGTAAAATTTTGAAAAGGTACACCATTTGAATCAATTGCTTGCTCAAACCCATAGGTGTATGTCTCCGCATTTGCAGCCGTTGCAAAAACCATCAATGCTAATAAACCATATAAATTTAATTTCATTCTCACACCCCAACCCTACATTAAGTTATTTTTATATAATGAATGCAAGATTCGTACCTCAAACGATAACTATTATAATTCATTGATTTATATCAATATTTTAAATTTATCTATAAAATATTAAAGATATTACCCAATAATTGGGTCACAACTTTGGGCAAATAGCCCATCTAGTTGATTTTTATCAAAAAAAAAGGAGCGACTTATAGTCGCTCCTTTTGTTAGAAGTAAAATACTCTCAGTTTAGCTTACAAGACGACGACGCCTTGCAACAAAACCCATCACACCAACGCCAGCTAACATCATGGCATAACTTTCTGGCTCAGGTACGGCCTGAGCAGGAATAACGACGTCTTCAAACTCTAATTCAAATTTGTGAATCGGCAAATTAGTAATTGGATCAATTAGGATATTCCCATTTTTATCTGTCTCAAATTGCACTTGAAAATCAGGAACACAACCTTTTTTCCCGCCACATCGATTTACATCTTTTAAATCCGTAAGTATAGAAACATGCGTTTCTTGAGTACTGTCTAAGCTATGACCATAGTCAATAACCGCCCTTTCATTTTCAGTCAACTGCAGTTCTGGTGCTTGAACAACAATAGGGCTGTTATCATTTTGTAGCGGTGGTGAATATGTTGGCGGAGCAGGTGGCGGTGGTAAAGTATTGAGTGAGCCAGCATTAAACATAACGCTATCAATCAGGAAATCAAACACCCCCCCAAAAGAGTTCTGGGCAGTGTCCACCGCTCTAATGTCTATTGTATTAATCTTAAAATCTAGAGTTGGGTTTGCCACGCCAAGTGTTGCAGCAGATACATCAACCACAGAATACCCTGACTGCCAGTTCGCTAGAATTGACCCCGTATTGAATGAAAATTGACCTGCAGAAGTGTCAGCAAAAATAGTATAGTCTTGCGAAAAAGTTTCACCATTAAAAAGCGCAAAGCTTACATTTGTTGTATTTGTTACTGAATTATTAGCAACTATTGAAAGTGTGTTGCTAAGTCCTTGACTGGGAAGTGCAAAATCTGCTGTGCCGTAAACATTATTGCCATTAGCAAAAGCTTGAGCTGGGAAAAATGTAGCCAGACCCAATAACACGCCGCCTCTGAATGTAGCCGGATCGGTAGTAATTGTTTGCATATTACCAGCTGCAACGTAAATACTTGGCGCACTTATAATATTGTTCGATTGCGTTAACCCGGGAGCAGTATTGTCAATAGTGATGACGTCACCAGGAGCAATTTTTTCAAAAGTAATTGGCACTACTGCATACGCGGAAGTGGTCCCAAACGCTGAAGCTAACAAACCAACCGCTATTAAACTTGAATAATTCAACTTCACCACACTCTCCTCCGAGTAAAAAATTATGCAACGCTTTTCATTACTAAAAATTCATTAATAAAGGTAACGTTACCAGCAATATGTATTTTTTAAATTAGTTATATAAACATAGTTGCATAAAAACTTTTGCAACTGCTGACGGCCTTAGATACAAGCAATAATCATTTACTTTATCATTCAGATAGCCTAAAAAGCATGCCTTGGTTCGTGTGCTTTATTACCATGCCATTGTTTTTAAAGGATAAAATAATTATTAATTTTATTTAAATGGGAATTTTACCCATAAATATAATTAATGGGCATTTTGCCCGTTTTACAAAATTATTACAAGGGAAATTTTTAATATTTAATAATTATTTTCAGTTTGTGGTTTTTTAGTCGAATTTTTAGGCTAATAACAGTTGAATATAATCGTAGAAATAACCTTTAGAAATTAAAAAAGCCCATTAATGGGCTTTTTTATACTTAGGTAATTTGAATTTTAACTGCGACGACGACGCGCTACAAAGCCCATTACACCAAGCCCCACCGCCATCATAGCGCTAGTTTCAGACTCGGGAACCGCAACTACACTAACATTATCAAGTAATGCTCCTACATTATCTCCAGGATCACCACTGTTTTGAAAGCTTATGTCGTAAGCGCCAGTAGCGTCTGGTGTAAACGACAACGTTTTTGTTGAGAACAAATCTGAAGTTGCAAGAGTATATGTCCCACTGCTTGTTCCAAAGTTAACAACTACGTCATTAATATCGCCCCGCTGACTGCCTGCCAAGTCAAATGTTAGCGAATAAGTAACGCCAGCATCCAAATCAACCGAGTGCTTCAACAGTCCAGCAAAATTTGTAGACCCATCAAGATCAACAAATAAGCCGTTGCTTGCAAAAGCGAATTCCCAATTGCCGCCAGCTCCAATTAAATCCACGGTTCCTTCGTTACCATAAATCCATCCAACTGGTAGCAACCAGTTCAACTGATCTACCGGACTGTAGCTGTTAAAGTCATCAGCAAAGACGGCCGCTTGTGATATCGCAGGTGAAAATTGTAGGGCTAGCGCCATTACTGCCGCCATATATGATTTTTTCATATCAATTCCTTTCAAATGAAAATCTTACCCTGTTCGAGTAACTTAACATATTTAGCAGATAAAACAATGATAACCGACTAATTTTAAATAATTTTGCGGATAAATGCCTGTTTTTGTTTTTTTACAACAATTTATAAAAATTAAAAAAAGCCCTGACTAATCAGGGCTTTTTACTTAGTGCTGACAAACTCTTGTAGTTTTTATTCGCGACGACGCGCCACTGCGCCCATGACACCAAGGCCAGCTATCATCATTAAATAGGTTTCTTGCTCAGGAACAGCTGCTAGCACGGCGTGGTTGTCAGTTTCAAATGCTGCCGAAGTAGATTTAAAAACAACTCTGTCAAAAAATTCACTTGGTCCTGCAGCGGTAATATTAAAATAATAACCCACATTTTGATTACCATTTGCCAAGACGCCTGCATTTGAAGCAATTTGCGCACCCGTCAAAGATAACACTGAAGTTGCTCCATTAAATAGTTCTAAGCCGTTGTACCCATCTGGCGATCCGCCATAAAAACCAAAGTAGCTAGCTAAAAAACCGAATGCTACCTGACCTTGTGTACCAGCATTGCCGCCGACAGTATAGTATCTAGAGCTATCATTTGGGGGTGAGGCAAACTGCCCTGACAGTGAACCCAATACAACTTTACCACCAGTATAGTTACTAGGAAGTAGCGCGCTTGAATTAAAATCTTGTGTAGCAATCGCACCAGGTACGTTTGAAAAAATACCTTGCCCTGCTACCGAAGTTCCACCCAAATTTATTGTATAAGCAAATGCAGAGTGTGCAAATACCAGTTGTAACGCACTAGACGCTAACAGTATTTTAATTGAATTCATATTCATGCTAATTCCATTTATTTTTAATTGGTTACTGCTGATAGTAGACTCAAATTTTTAGCATCTCAATAGCCCACTTGGGTCTGTAATTCGCTGAATATTTCAGACATTACTGCCAAGCTTATATTTTGAAAGTGTAGAATTATTTTTTAGTTAGTAAAAAACTCCAACTTAAATTGCTAAATTAAATCTCCTAAAAACAAAAAAGCCCTGCAAGCAGGGCTTTAAAAATATAAATATTAGGCTTCTGTTTTTTGTTTGCGACGCGCTACTGCCCCCATGACACCAATCCCAGCCAACATCATGGCATACGTTTCAGATTCAGGAACTGCTGTAACACTCACATCATCTAAAGAACCACCTAAGCTATCAGAAATACCCGAAGCAGAAAATCTAAGATTAGTAGTGGTTGTACCCTCAGCGCCAATAAAGTTAAATGTGAACAATTGCCATACGTTATCTGTGTTACCAGTGCCGTCACCATTAGCAGTACCAAGCAGCACATCATTTAAAAAAACATCAATTGGATTAGATTCGCTATTTACTCCAAGCCTAGGAGAATAATAAAAACTAAGATCATAACTTTGACCTGCCACTGTAACCAAGTCTTGGCTGATTGCACTATTAAAATCAGTATCTAACTCAACAAAATTTGAACCACTATGCGCAGTTCCAACCACATTATTTCTTACTTCAACATTAGGCAAACCCGTCCATCCAGTTATCGCATTGTATATAGTCCATGTCCCAGCAGCTTGTTCCGTATCTTCAAAACCGCCATTTACAACAATTGCAGCTTGCGAAGTCAAGGCAAAGCATGCAGAAGCTAGTGCTGCCAGTATGATTGATGTTTTCATTATATTTCTCCCCTAATCTGTTTTGCACAATTCATAATGCT
>JBJXDT010000113.1:0-4515 GCA_046153505.1 Methylophilaceae bacterium
AATACAGCATCAACAACAAATATCGACCTTTTTGCTCTGAGCGTTGTCAATTAATAGACTTAGGTGACTGGGCAAATGAAGCGCATCGTATACCTGATGCTAAGCCACCTGAGCTAGAGGACAACACTAATTAACCCTAATGGAACACGTATGAAACTATTTAAACTTTTTAGCCTAATTCTCATCTTATTCTCAAGCGTTGCCCATGCTGACGTTAACATAAGCAACGCTTGGGTTCGCGCCAATGCACCAGGCCAAAGCGTGGGTGCAGCTTATATGACGCTGACCAGCTCAAAAGATAGCACGCTCATTTATGTCGAGTCTGAAAGTGCGGGTAGCGTGCAAATACACAGCATGACCATGAATAATGGTGTGATGAAAATGCGCATGCTAGAAGCACTTGATTTAAAAGCAGGACAGCCCTACAAGCTTGTACCAGGCGGCTTTCACCTGATGCTGTTTGAATTGAAAAACCCACTAAAAGCAGGCAATAAAGCAACCTTTACGCTATGTTTTAAAGACAAGGCTGGCAAAATAACACACCAAAACGTAACACTAGATATCAAGCAAGAGTAAGTTTCAAAACAAGCTTATGGCATCCAAATAGCGCGCTGCATGGCAATGCCGCGCGCCCCAGCCGCAAGGGCATGCGGTAAATCATTTGGTGTCATACCCCCCAGCGCATATACGGGAATTTCAACACTTTCAACGAGTTGGAAAAAATTATGCCAGCCCAAGATTGATGCATCGGGGTGACTTTGGGTTGGTTTTACGGGTGAAAGCACCACAAAATCTAAACCTAATTTTTGGGCTAGCGTTAGCTCTTGCGCATTGTGGCAAGATGCCGCAACCATAAATGGCCTAGCTAAATTATTGGGTTTTTCTTCTAATTTCATTAATTCTGCACTTGGCAAATGCACGCCATCGGCGCCCAATTCATTTGCCAAATCAACGCTGCCATTTAACATGATTTTTGCGCCATAAGTATGCGCGAGAGAAATCACCAGCTCTGCGAAGCGCATGGATGTTGGCTCACAAAGGCGCTCTCTAAATTGTAATAGTTTTAAGCCATTTTTTAGCTGCACTTCAAACGATGATTGAAACGCATCTTCGCCCATCTCCGCTAAGTTTGAAATCGCATAAATCGACGGCAAAGCTAGTGCTTTCATAATCGGCGTGTTGGCGGGCAAAACAGGTGATACGGTAATGTTGGTAGGATTTTGCCAGCGCATTTGCTGTCCTTCATGCGGATGTAATTCACCTTGCCATTCCGTGACGAAAAAAAAATGCAGATGCACTGTTTTAGCTGGAGAATCATATGTTTCTGGATAAGCGTAAATGCGCTGCACCCAAGGTTGAATGGCAGTTGGCGTAACGCCTAGCTCTTCTTGTAATTCACGAGTCAAGGCATGTGCTGGGCTTTCGTTGGCCTCAATTTTGCCACCGGGAAACTCCCACCAACCTGCCCATGGCTTGCCTTGCGGACGACTTGCAAGTAAAAAATCACCGTTTGGTTTTTGTAAAATGGCAACTGCAACGTGCGTGACTTTACACATGGATGTAAAGCACCGTTATTTTAATTGCAATTTGCCCGCGTAATCACGTGCGAATTGGTATGCGACGCGCCCACTGCGCATGCCGCGTGTATGCGAGAAGCTAAGCGCAGCTTGTCTTGCAGCGTCATCCCAAGGCAATAGAAATGACTTGAGCCAGCTTTCTGCAATGGCTAGATACTCTTCTTGGTCAAATGGATAAAACGAAAGCCAAACCCCAAAGCGCTCAGCTAGCGCTACTTTTTCGTCTAAAGTTTCGTTGGGGCGAATTTCGCCATCAGCATGTTTAAACGCTAAATTATCGGCCATCATTTCTGGCATGAGATTTTTGCGATTTGAGGTGGCATACACCAACACATTGTCTGAAGTATTGGCTAGAGAGCCATCCAGCACCACTTTAAGCGCCTTGTAACCAACATCATCGGCTTCAAAAGTTAAATCATCACAAAAAATAATAAACTTTTCTTTACGATTTCTAACCAATCTAACTATTTGATTTAAATATATTAAATCGTGCTTTTCTACCTCAATAAGGCGCAAGCTATCTTTTGCATAGGCATTCAAAAGTGCCTTCACTAAGCTCGATTTACCTGTGCCGCGCGCTCCCGTGAGCAATACATTATTGGCAGGCAACCCCTGTAAAAATTGGCGCGTATTGCGCTCAATTTCTATTTTTTGGTGATCTACAAAACGAATATTATCGAGTGAAATTTGATGTGGATGTTGCACCGCCTGTAAACTGCCGTGATTATTGTGCATCACCCATCGCCAAGCGGTGGCTTGCCAATCAATCGTCTCATCAGCTTTAGGCAAAATCGCTTCCAGCTTTGTGATTAAGCCTTCAGCGCGGGCAATCAGATTATCCAGTTTATCCATTATGACCTATAATCAGCGTTGATTTTCACATAGTCGTAGCTAAAGTCGCAGGTCCAAATTGTCACCTCAGATTCACCGCGGTTAAGCACCACACGCACCAAAATGTCGGACTCTTTCATAATCGCAGCACCTTGTTCCTCTTTGTAACTGGCTGCACGCCCGCCTTTTTCTGCCACCAACACATCGCCCAAATAGAGTTCCATATTATCTACATTCAGATCATCAATTCCCGCGTAACCAATCGCCGCCAAGATGCGGCCTAAGTTTGGGTCGGATGCAAAGAATGCGGTTTTAATGAGTGGGGAATGCGCAATCGCATAAGCTACTTTACGGCATTCTGCTTCATCTATACCACCTTCTACTGTCACCGTTATAAACTTGGTCGCGCCTTCGCCATCACGCACAATGGCTTGCGCTAATTCAATCGCAACGTCCATCAGCGCATCGCGTAGCACTACAAAATCGCTACTATTTTCACTAATTTCTTCATTGCCAGCTTGATTCGTTGCCATCATAATCAAGCTATCATTGGTGCTGGTATCACCATCTACAGTAATACAGTTAAATGACTTGTTTACAGCATACTGAATAATCGCTTCAAGCGCAGGCTGACTCACCGCCGCATCCGTCGCGATATAGCCCAGCATAGTCGCCATGTTCGGATGAATCATGCCAGAGCCTTTACTGATACCAGTAATAGTGACTGATTTTCCACCTAGTTGAATTTGGCGTGAAGTGCCTTTAGCCACAATATCTGTGGTCATAATTGCTTCAGCCGCATTCAGCCAATTGTCTTCTTTCAAGTTAGCAATCGCCGCTGGCATGCCTGCAATCACTTTATCAACAGGCAAAGCTTCTAAAATCACACCAGTAGAAAACGGTAAAATTTGATTGGGGTTTAGATTTAATAATTGGCCTAAAGCCTCGCAGCTTTGCTTGGCACGATTTAAGCCATCTTCGCCTGTGCCTGCATTTGCGCAACCCGTATTCACCAAAAGTGCGCGAATGCCGGCACCACTCGCCAAATGTGTTTTACACAAAGTCACTGGCGCGGCACAAAAACGGTTTTGCGTAAACACGCCTGCGGCACGACTGCCTTCTGCTAGCATCATCACCAACACATCTTTGCGATTTGGTTTACGCACATGCGCTTCTGCAAACCCTAATTGAACGCCTCTGACAGGCAATAGGGACGCTGGGTTTGGGGCGGTTAGTTTTACTGGCATTTGTTCCCTTTCTTACTTTTATTCTTAAGCGCGACGCCAAGTCGTGCCTTGTGGCGTATCTTCTAAAATAATGCCTGCATCAGCGAGCTCTTTACGAATACGGTCGGCTTCGGCAAAGTTTTTGCTCTTTTTAGCTTCAACTCTGTTTAAAATGAAATCATTAATCTCAGCATCTGAATAGCCTACTTTAATATCAATGCTGTTAATATTAACGTCTTGAGATGCTGTTAACCTGCCCTGTAAAAACTCGTTTGGGTTACGCTGTAACAAACCAACTACTTTACTTAAACTTTTCAGTAAACTCGCCGCTTCCACTGACTTATCTTTATTCACTTCATTGGCCAAATCAAACAACACCGCTATTGCCTCTGGCGTGTTGAAATCATCATCCATGGCCTCTTTAAAACGCGCCGCTTGCGGTTGATTCCAGCCAATTGCTTGAGTGCTTACTTCCATGCCACGCAAAGCGGTGTATAGCCTCGTGAGAGAAGCTTTGGCATCATCTAGGTGCTTATCGCTATAATTTAATGGGCTGCGGTAATGGGCGCGAAGAATAAAAAAGCGCACCACTTCGGCATCATATTTTTTGAGCACTTCGCGAATGGTAAAAAAGTTGCCAATTGACTTGGACATCTTTTCATCATCCACGCGCACAAAGCCATTGTGCATCCAGTAGTTTGCCATGGTGCAGGAATGAGCTGCCTCTGATTGCGCAATTTCATTTTCATGATGAGGGAATTGCAAATCTTGTCCGCCACCATGAATATCAAAATGATTGCCCAAATGCTTTTCACTCATGACAGAACATTCGATATGCCAGCCCGGACGACCTTTTCCCCAAGGAGAATCCCAATTCGGTT
>JBJXDT010000114.1:0-16055 GCA_046153505.1 Methylophilaceae bacterium
TTTTCTATCTATAAAGACAGAAATTTGTTGATCCAATTCATCCATTTTGCCCGTCACGCCTTGCAGTAAAGCCTTGAAATAGCCCTCGTCAGCTTTTAGGTACTCAGGATCATCTTTCATATCCAAAAATACTTGCTTTAAATCCCCCGTGTTAATCATGCCCCGATAAACTGCCTTTAGCACCAACTCTCGCGATTTTCGGCGATTTTGACTAGTTTTTGGCTTTTTATGTGATTTTACTTCTGGTTTTTTATCGGTCAACTTATTCTCAATCATATTTCGCGAACCAAATTCGCCATTTCAATGGCCACTTGTGCGGCTTCTGCACCTTTAATATGCATACGCGCCATGGCTTGGTCATCATCATTCGTTGTTAACACTGCATTCGCCACTGGTATTCCAGTATTCAACTGGACTTCTGAAATGCCGCGTGCAGACTCATTCGAAACCACTTCAAAATGATAAGTTTCGCCACGAATAATTGCACCTAGTGCTATCAAGGCATCAAATTTTTCACTTAATGCCATATGTTGCAAAATTAGTGGAGTCTCCAATGCACCAGGCACGGTAGCAATACGTATATCACAATCTTCAACGCCCAATTTCAACAACTCTGCATGACAAGCTGCCAGCAAACCATCGCCGATATTGCTATTAAAGCGCGAAAGTACCACGCCAATTTTCTTACCTGCCCCATCTAAATTAATTGCTATCTTGTTCAAATCATTCTCTCTAAAGACTAAAAAGCCTATATTTTACGCCACTCTGGCTATGCATTTCATTAAACAGCAAGATTAACTTAACTAAACAGCGCCCAAGCTTTTAGCACAGTCATCCAAATGCCATAAGAAATCGGTATCAAGACGGCCAGCCAAGCCAATTTCACTAAAAGCGGATGTTGATTGACGCCCGAGTTGGTAACTGTACTAACATTTTGTAGTGATTTTTCGTGACTAAGTTTACGTTCAGCTTCCAGTTCGGCATCTGTCATAAAATATTGATCAGCAACTGGTTTAACTAGTAAGTTAGCAATAAAACCAAGCACCAGTAAACACGCCAAAGCTACAAAAATGGGTGCATAAATTTGGTTAAATGGCACCCCTGCTTCTTGGCGGGTGTCATGAAGATAATTTACAATTACCGGTCCCAATATGCCCGCAGTAGACCAAGCTGTAAGCAAGCGGCCATGTATGGCGCCCACAAACTGTGTGCCAAACATATCCGCCAAATAGGCTGGAATTGTTGCAAAACCGCCGCCATACATGGAGGCAATAATGCAGAAACAAGCAACAAACATTGCAAGCGATTTTAAGCCAGCCATATAAGTTGCCGTTACATACAAAATTGCGCCTAAGGTGAAGAAAATAAAATAGGTACGTTTGCGTCCAAGTTTGTCGGATGAGCTAGCCCAACCGATTCGACCGAAAATATTGAATAATGAAATGAGTCCAACAAAGCCAGCGCCGACGGCCGCAGCTTTGGTAGTGAGCGCCTCATCAGCTTTAATGTCGGCAAAACCGATATCTGGCTGGCCAATCAGCGCGCCGCCAAAGGTTTCTTGCAACATCGGTGCAGCCGCCCCAATAATGCCGATACCTGCGGAAACATTCATACATAACACCAACCACAGCAACCAAAATTGTGGTGTTTTGTGTGCATTTTTAAGGTGTACATTGCGTGATGCAATCATGCTGTTTTGCGCGGTTGCTGGCGGCGTCCAATTGGCGGGCTTCCAGCCTGTTGGCGGCACGCGATAACCAAAGGATCCACACAGCATAAACACAAAATAAATCGCAGCTAACACTACAAAAGTCTGCCAAACGCCCACGTTGCCCGAGCTGGAAAAATGCTTCATGAGCATGGTTGAGAGCGGCGAGCCAATCATTGCGCCTCCGCCAAAGCCCATAATCGCCATGCCAGTTGCCATGCCGCGCCTATCAGGAAACCACTTAATCAACGTAGAGACTGGTGAAATATAGCCTAAGCCGAGCCCGATACCTCCAATGACGCCGCTGCCTAGCCACATCATCCAAAGTTGATGCGCAAACACACCATATGCCGAAATGAGCAAGCCACCGCACCAAAGCAATGTAGAAACAAACCCTGCTTTGCGTGGCCCTTCGCGTTCTAGCCAGCCACCCCAAAGTGCCGCAGAGCAGCCAAGTAGTACAAAAAACAAGGTAAACATCCAACCTAAATCAAACTGCGTCCAGTTGCAATCAGTAGCGGTAAGCGCACGCACTGTACCAGAAAGTTTTTCTCCAAACGTAGTAGCACCTGCAGCGCAAGCTGCAAGCGGCTTACCATCTGTCCCCATGAGCGCATTGCCAAGCGGTTTCCAAAACACGCTAAAGCCGTAGGCCATACCAATAGACAAATGGACTGCCAGCGCCGCTGGTGGGACCAACCAACGATTAAAATTTGCACCTGCAATTGTATTTTCTTTGGCCAAAAATTTTACCATACTGCCTCCTGAGAACAATTCTTAATTATGGGTATTATATGAAGCTACATAGTCTTACAAAATGGGTAAAATGGCAATTAGGTAATTGCGATTACATACCATTTTGCACTAAAAATTCATTGTCATAATTGTCATTAATGTGTCATATTTAGACTGCACAATAGCTTCGCTAATGAATTGTTATGGATAAAACATGGCCGCAAGCATTTTAGTTGTAGAAGATGAACCAGCAATTCAAGAATTGTTGGCACTCAATATTACGCAAGCTGGGCACAGCCCACTGCGTGCAATTAGCGCAGAACACGCGCAGGAGTTGATGCGCTCCACAATTCCAGATTTAATTTTGCTTGATTGGATGTTGCCTGGCATGAGCGGCATTGAGTTTGCGCGCAAGCTCAAATCTGATAGCGCAAGCAAGTCTATTCCGATCATTATGCTCACTGCTCGTGGTGACGAGTTCGACAAAGTGCGCGGTTTAGAAGTGGGCGCTGACGACTATGTCACTAAACCATTTAGCCCGCGCGAGCTCAACGCGCGCATTAAAGCCGTTTTGCGTCGACGCTCGCCGCAAATGACCGACGATCCGATTGAAATAGAAGGCTTGTTGCTCGACCCAACGACACACCGTGTTGCTGGTAATGGCGTAAATGTAGATTTAGGTCCAACTGAATTCAGATTACTGCACTATTTTATGAGCAACGCCGAGCGCGTTCATACGCGTAGCCAGTTGCTAGATAAAGTGTGGGGTGACCGTGTGTTTGTAGAAGACCGTACTGTAGATGTTCACATTCGCCGCTTACGCAATGCGCTTTCTGTTTCTGGCCACGAAGATTTAATTCAAACCGTGCGTGGATCTGGTTATAGACTTTCTGCGCAACAGGATTAAAAAACCCTATAATAAGCACGTATTTTTTTCTGTGAGTAAACGTGCAAGATATCCGCTGGAAAGCCCTTTGGTTGGGTATAAGTTTAATTGCCCTATGCCAAATTATTTGGTTAGAGACAGGCCTTACTGAAGCGCTCATAACGCTTTCGGCGGGGCTGCTACTCTATATTGCTGGGCACATATATTGGCTCAACAAACTTCAAATTTGGCTTAAAAATTCAAATCCTGAGACCGTACCGAGTGGCTTTGGCGTTTGGGAAGACATATTTTCTAAACTGTTTCAAAATCAGCGCAAACATTTCCGGACCGAAACAGAACTCGTTACTTCACTCGAAGGCTTTAAACAAGCGACAAACGCCCTGCCAGACGGTATTGTTGTTCTCAACCGTCGCAATGAAATTGAGTGGTGCAATCCGCCAGCTGAAGCGCAACTGGGGCTAGATTTAAGCCACGACGCAAATCAGGTAATTCATAATTTTGTACGCTATGGCGAATTTATTAACTACTTGCAAGCAGAGCATTATGGTGAGCCCATTCAGCTCAAGTCAATTCGAAATTCAGATATAACACTGCAGCTTCAGCTTATTCCCTTTGGTGTTGAACAAAAACTGTTGATTAGCCGCGATGTAAGTGCACAAGAAAAAACCGACATTATTCGCCGTGATTTTATTGCCAATGTCTCGCACGAGCTTCGCACACCGTTGACTGTAGTGGGCGGCTTTCTTGAGACCCTTACGGATACCAAAGGTGTTGTGTCAGATAGTTCTAGGCGCTATTTTGACATGATGATTGACCAGACTAATCGTATGCGTCTGATTATTGAGGACTTACTTACACTCTCTCGCATTGAAAGCAACAGTGAAGCCCCTGAAGATGTGGTGATTAAAATGACACCATTTTTAAATTTAATTAAAAATGATGCTATTGCCCTTAGCAACGGTAAACATAAAATTCATATGCATGGCGAAAAAAATCTCAATCTCAAAGGAAGTCGCGAAGAGCTACTCAGCGCCTTTAGCAACTTGGTTAGCAATGCCATTCGCTATACACCAGCAAAGGGCGATATTTATATTGACTGGCAAGCAGATGATGATGGCAAAGCGGTATTTAGCGTGATGGATACTGGCATCGGCATCGAGCAGCAGCATATAGAAAGAATTACCGAACGCTTTTATCGTGTCGATCGTGGCCGTAGCCGTGACACTGGTGGCACGGGGCTGGGATTAGCGATTGTGAAACATATTTTAAGCCGCCACAAAGCCAAGTTAGAAGTTGAAAGTGAATTTGGTGTTGGCAGCACATTTAGCATTATTTTCCCTTTGGCTCGTACAATTCGAAAAACAAAAGCAGAAAAAATTATTGAACACAGCAAATGAAGTCCGCCTGCCTGATCATGCTAACGAGCTTGCTGTGCGCCTGCGCTACCAATACCTCCGTTGAAAAAAAAACGGTACCCGAACGTGGCGACAGAAGCACGCTTAACCAAATTGCCAAAACCGATTTTGACCGAATGGCCGATGTAGAACTAGCAGAAAATACGCAAAGCCTTCGTAATTTGATGCTGAAGCTCTACAAGCGTAATCCGCATGAACTTGCCAAAAGCACCGCTGACGATGCCGAGAAAATGGTCGATTGGGTATTTGAAGGCGAGGCGCAGCACCATTGGCAATTTAAAGAAATAGGCAATAAACAAGGTACCGACGCGATTTTTTTAGCCTTTGATGCCGATTACCAAAATGACAGAGTATTGCCGTTTATCGTCGGCCTACAAACCATGCTGGCTAAAGCGCACAACGACAAGAAAGAGTTCTATTTAACTGATAGCATAGACGCGCAAAAGCTCTACAACGTCGCCCGCAATATCGAGATTGCCAATTGGAAGCTTGGCAATAGCCGCGATACGGACGGCAACCTCTACCTGCTCTCGAACGAGCCGGACACCAAAGAACGCAACCTTAGCTTTGAACGTGAAATCGGCAAAATCATTGGCCGCACCGATTTATACGCGATTGCACTGGCAGAAAAAACGCAACGCGGCATCTCGCGCGTAGTACAAAGCCTTGCCACAGCAGTTTTTTTGCCATTTTAACGCCAAGCTGCTTGCTCAGCGCAATAAAAACAGATACGCTAGCCTAACTTATCCATCTGATTATTAAGGAGTTAACTTTGAAAAAAGCAATATGCTTTGCCATGCTTGCCGCATTCTTTTGCCTTCATGCCCATGCAGATTGGGATTACGCATTAGAAGCAAAAGAAGCTGCCGAGAAAAAAGCCCAAGAACAAAAAGAAGCGCAAGAAAAGGCCAAAACTGATGCTATTCTTAAGAAAAATGACGACCAAGCCAAATCGGAAATGGCCGCACAAGATAAACAAACCGTTGCATCGATGCGCAAAGATTTAGGCAAAAAAGCCAACGGCAAATCTGACGCGGAAGTTAAAAAAATGTGGGATGCTAAAGTTAAAAACGATACAAAAAATATTCAGCAACAAGAGGCTGCGACTCGCCCTATGAAAGATGCGCAGATGAAAAAAATGTATGGCAAAGATACCAAAGACTTAATGAACATGTCGGATGAAGAACTCGATGCCTTCTCTAAAGACGTCGAGAAAAAATACAATCATTAAATTTTATTCTCAATATTTCATTAGCAAAAACGTTGCCCTCTAAGCCAATATCAATGAGGGCTGCAGGGCAATGACCGACCTAATGAAAAGCGCGCATACGTGATAATAACGAATCTTTAGTGAACCGCGACTATAATCTCGTCTCATCTTCAGCAATTTAGGAAGTCATGCAAGCGTTATTCGTTCACGGCATGGGTCGTACCCCGCTTTCTGGCTGGCGGTTGCTTCGACGCCTCAAACAAAGAGGCATTTCTACTAAAACCTTTTCATATTTTGTTAGCTATGAGAAATTTGCAGGCATCAAAGTGCGCCTTGTCACCGAATTAACGATAATTGCGGCCGAAGGGGAGTACATCGTCATAGGTCATTCGCTAGGCGGCGTAATATTGAGAGGAGCTATCAACGAACTTCCCAAAGACGTTCGCAAGCCCAGTCATCTGTTTTTAGTCGGCTCCCCAGTCGCCGCATCACGGATGGCAAAACGATTCGGTAAAAACGCGCTGTTTCGCTTGGCGACTAGCGATTGTGGACAGCTACTCGGCTCTGATGACAGAATGAGTGCCATTCCTCCGACTGACATACCCAAAACGGCGATCATTGGTATTTTCAAACGGCGAATCAATCCAATGTTCTCTCCAGAGGAAAAGAATGACGGCATCGTATCCATCGATGAAGTAACGGCTGAATGGCTCAATGACCGAGCAGAAGTCGAGATGCTGCACAGCTTTCTGACCTCAAGCAAACGTGTAGCAGAAATCATCTTAGAGAAAATCAAATTTCTCAATTAAGCTGAAACCTCGCATGGTTTTAAATTCCCTTTGCCGCGAACCTTATATTTTCTTGATCTTGTTCGGCAGTGAGTAGCCTTTTCTTTGGCTTCTTTCTTTTGGCTAAGCATAAGAAATAAGGTCGCATATCGCGCGCGCGACAATCATTGCGTCTCTACTTGCTATTGGTTAATATGCAGGAACTACAATTTAACCAAATGAATTTAAATAGTTTTTAATGAAAAATATCATTAATCAAAATATTAATATAGAGACCCATGGGTGTCTCTATATAACTGTTAGGCGCTACAAAACAAAGGAATTTCATGTCAGGTGAAACAACAGGTACAGTGCGGTGGGTTTTAAGGCTTGAAGGTTTGTGTGTGCTAGTCGCAGCGTCGCTTTTTTACACCAAGTTAGGTTTTGGCTGGGGTACGTTCGCGTTATTTTTTCTCACCCCTGACCTTTCGTTTATAGGTTATCTAGCAGGGCCGCGTGTTGGTGCTTTATCTTATAATGCAGCACACTCTTATATTGGTGCTATTGCTTGTCTTGTTGTGGGTTCTCTTCTTATTGCTCCTGTCCTTTCATGTGCGGGTGTCATTTGGTGCGCTCACATTGGCTTTGACCGTGCACTGGGTTATGGGCTTAAATATTCAGCAGGGTTTAGTTTTACTCATCTTGGGGTTATTGGTCGTCTAGCTAAGTCCGCGGCTAACCCATCATTCAAGCGAGATGCCTAAAGGCGCCCCTTAACTCAGACTTTAGTCCTACAAACGCACATCTAACCTAACTATAAAATGGCGAGCTCATCCCCTTACTCGCCTCTGCTACCACATCACCATCAAACAATTTAACCGTTAAATTACCATTTACTTGACTGGCAAAGGGCACCAATAATCCATCAATATATGCTTGAGCGTTTTCTTTTGAGTCAAACTCATAAAAACCACCAACGCTGCGGGTATTGATACCACTGAGCCAAGTTTTTGACTTTAAACCTGTAAACTTTTTCATTTCTACATTTATCGGTGCCCAATCAATTTCGGTGAACGGAATGGAAACCTGATATTCAGCATAAATTAAAATTTTTGACATTTTAGGCGAGACCTAACTCTACCAAATTATCACTAAAACTCGCCGAATTCCCCATATCCCCAAACTCTGCCAAGCTAATGCAATTCACCGTGCCTTGATTCAACTGGCGCCAGTAGCCGAGTGTGGCGACAACCACGCCAGCATTCACGTCATCAGTCACGCGTGCCACGCCCTCAAACGCGCCGCGGTCGTTAAAAACTTTGACTTTTGCGCCTTCGCTCACGTTGCGGACTTTGGCATCTACCGCGTTAATGAGCACAAACTGCTCGCCTTGGCCTTTGATTTTGCCCTCCATATTGGCATAACATGAATTTAAAAAGCCATGGCTTTTTGGCGAAATAATATTAAGCGGATATTTTTTCGCCAAAGCTGGGTTGCTAGCGACTGATTCTCGTGATGGAATGTAATCGGGCAATGGGTCTAAATCTTGGCCTGGTTGAAAGCCATCGTACATTTGTCTAAAAGGACCCGCCACAAAGTTTTTTGCACCTTCGACCATCAACATCACTTTGCCTGTGGGCGTGGGGAAGTTGCCGTTTTTGTGCGGGGCGCGGTCATCTTTAGTGCCGACTTTTAGGCGCGCGTAGCCGTGCTCGCGCAAATAAGCCAAATCAATACCATCACAAGTGGGTGATGCCCAGTTAATGTAATGCTCTAGACATTCTGCATCACTCCAGCTAAATTGCGGCTCGGTGAAGCCAAGACGTTTAGCTAGCGCGCGGAAAATATCATTATTAGGTTTTGCTTCGCCAGGTGGTTCGATGCATTTGGCGTTATAGGTGAGGTAAAAATGTCCCCACGATACGATAATATCTTCTAACTCCGCGCCCATAGCGGCTGGCAGAATAATATCGGCATAGGCGGCGGTATCTGAAATAAAATGGTCTGCCACTACGGTAAATAAATCTTCGCGTTGTAAACCTTGGATAATTTTGTCGGTTTCGGGCGATTGCGTCACCGGATTGGTGTTCCACACCATCAGCGCCTTAATCGGCGTTTTCAGTTTGGTTTCGCCAATCAGCGCGCGACCTAATTGCAGAATATTCACCACGGGCGTGCCTTCGGGTATTAAATCTGGGCGGCAAATGGTCATAAAATCATAAGGGTGCTCCCAAATGGGCATTTGCAATACGCCACCGCCAACATGTCGCCATGCACCAATGAGCGCAGGCAAGCAAGACACCGCGCGAATGGCTTGGCTGCCGCCATAATTGCGCTCTAGCGCAATGCCCATGCGAATGGCCGCTGGTGGCGTAGTGGCGTATTCGCGTGCGAGTTTGCGAATATCAGCCGCAGAAATACCCGTAATTTCTTCTGCCCATTCTGGAGTGCGGGTTTTGGCACGTGCTGCTAGCTCTTTATAACCATGTGTGTAGTTATCAATATAATCTTGGTCTTGTAAGCCTTCCTCAATGATTACGTGCATTATCGCCATTGCCAGTGCACCATCAGTGCCGGGTTTCGGCGCAATATGCCAATCGGCTTCTTTAGCGGTTTTGCTGGCGTAACTATCAATCACCACAACTTTGGCGCCTTTTTTCTGCGCGTCTTTCACAATGTGCCAGTGGTGTAAGTTGGTTGAAACAGAATTACACGCCCAAATAATAATATATTTACTGTGAATAAAACTTTCAGGGTCTACGCCACCTGTTGGCCCAACTGTTAACAACCATGCGGTGCATGAGCCTTCACCACAAAAAGTACGCTCGCACACGGTTGCGCCAAGTTTGTTAAAAAACGCATCGCCGCCATTTAAGCCGTGCACCAAACCTTGGTTACCTAAATAACTCGCAGGCAAAATCGCGTGTGGGCCATGCTCGGCAACAATCCCTTTCCATTTGGTCACAATCGTATCTAAAGCTTCGTCCCAAGTAATGCGGGTAAATTGCTTACTGCCTTTAGCGCCTGTGCGCTTCATTGGGTAGAGCAAACGGTCTGGGTGATAATGGCGCTTTTCGTAATCGTGGAGTTTGACGCACAAACCGCCTCGCGTCATGGGGTGTTCTTTATTACCTGTGACTGAAATGAGTTTTTTATCTTTAACCGTGTACACCATGCTGCAAGTATCTGGGCAATCGTGCGGGCAGGCACCGTGAAAGGTTTTTGAATCTAAATCAACAGGCTTATTCATTGCAAATATCTCCTAATTAATTATATAGCGTCATTTTTTATCTTTTATAAATTTAACTATATACCTACTTGTATAGTCTTGCAATTATTTTATATTGCAAACAAAAACCAGCTTAAAATACGGTTTATGAACAGACCTTTAGCATTGCTGGGCAACATCACGCCCGCCCAATTTTTGACCGAATACTGGCAAAAAAAACCTTTGCTAATTCGTGGTGCGATACCCGATTTTACCGGCTTGCTTAGTCCAAATGAGCTGGCTGGCTTGGCATGTGAAGATGACGTTCAAGCGCGCTTGATTCAGCATAAAAAAGAAAAATGGAGCGTGCAGCAAGGGCCTTTTGATGATGGTGATTTTGCAAAACTCCCAAAAGATAACTGGACACTTTTAGTACAAAGTGTAAACCATCACTTACCTGAAGCAGTAGGTCTTTTGGCGCTTTTTAACTTTATTCCGCATGCACGCTTAGATGATTTAATGGTGAGCTACGCCCCAGATGGCGGTGGCGTGGGTGCGCATTTTGACAGTTATGATGTGTTTCTATTGCAAGGCAGTGGCAAACGCAAATGGCAAATTAGCGCACAAAAGGATTTAAGTTTGGTCGAAGGCGCACCCTTGCGGATTTTAAAACACTTTAAAGCCGAACAAGAATGGGTGTTAGAAGCTGGCGATATGCTTTATTTGCCGCCACAAATCCCACATTGGGGCATTGCTGTTGGCGATGATTGCATGACTTATTCGATTGGCTTTAGAGCGCCAAAATCAATCGAACTTCAGCATGAGTTTTTAAGCTATTTGCAAGATAATCTTCAGGCTGAAGGCTTGTATGCCGACCCTGATTTAACTTTGCAAGAGCACGCTGCCGAAATTAGTGAAAACATGCTCAACAAAGTACATGCGATGTTACAAAAAATGACTTGGGATAAAGAGAATATTGCAGATTTTTTAGGAAAATATCTTACCGAACCTAGGCCTGATGTAGTTTTTGAACCTGCCCGTAAAATTTCAAAGCCAGCGTTTGCGGAAAATTTGGCGCAAAAAAAGTTGCAACTTCACTCAAAATCACAAATGCTTTTTCATGCTGATAGTTTTTATTTGAATGGGGAAAAATTAGGCGTAACATCAGCAATCATTGCAGAAATGCGCACATTGGCAGATACAAAATCATTAAACACACCTGCCCTGAGCGCCAATATCCATGCAGATTTCAGCGATGTGTTATACGACGCCTATTTGGCAGGCTTTATTAGATTTGAGTGAGGATTTCATGAGTGAAAACGAGCTAATTCCAAATACTATTATTCTTGGTGAACGCAACTACTCAGCCGCGCTAGATTTGGTGATTGCGCAAGCTAAAGACGAGTTGCTGATTTTTGATCAGGATTTTGAGCGCAGCAATTATGCAAGCCTTGCGCGCTACCAGCTGTTACATGATTTTTTAAGCAATAACCCGCTTAGCAAACTCAACATTATTTTGCATAGCGCCGAATTTTTTACTAGCCGTTGCCCACGACTTTTTGATCTGCTGGAAACCTATAGCCACAAAATGACAGTATTCGTGACGAATGACCACGCTAAAATTGCCAAAGATTGTTTTGTATTGTCAGATGGCCGCCACTATTGTCGGCGTTTTCATATCAACCAAGCGCGATTTAAATTTGCACTCGACGACGCTGAAATGACAGCAAGCCTAACAACGCGCTTTAATGAGTTATTGGAAGAAACCGCAGAGTCGGTTTCTGTTACGAAATTAGGGTTATAAATAATGATGAAAAAACTTTTTTTTGTTATTTTAGTTTTGAGTTGCACGGTTCTAGCTCAAACTGATTTCAAAATATTTACACTTAAGCACCATTTTGCATCTGACTTATTACCGTCAATTTCGCAAATGGTAGGCGAAGATGGCGTAGCGACAGGCACTAACAACCAATTGATTGTGCGTGCCGCGCCGGAACGTATGCGCGAAATCGAGCAATTGATTTCACAATTGGATACCGAAAAAATCAACCGTAAAATTAGCGTAAAAACGAGCAATAACTTACAAACACAAAATCAACGCGCGGAAGCCAGCGGGACAGCAAAAGTGGGCAAAGTCACAGTTAATAACGACAAACACGCCCAAAAATCAAGCAAATCCAATAGCGGCAGCATTGAAGTTGAAAATGCTAGCAGCAGTACTAATGAAAGTAGCAATCAATTTATTAATGTGCTAGATGGCGAACGTGCGTTTATTCGTGTTGGGAAAATAGTGCCATTTACCGAGGAATGGATCACAATGACACGACGCTATGCTCAAATAGAACGATTTACGGATTGGCGAGAGATTAGCACTGGGTTTGCAGTGCGACCGCGCGCAGTAGGCCATCAAATAGAATTAGAAATCACACCACGTATCGCTAAACTCAACAACCAAGGCTATATAGATTTTGAAGAATTGACTACAACCTTGCGCGTTTCGCTAGGGAGTTGGGTCGATTTGGGTGGTACAATGCAAAATAATGATGATATAAGCCGAAAAATTTTAGGTGCTCTACATACGTCATCGCTGCAAAATTCTAGTCTGATGGTAAAAGTAGATTAGATAAAATCTAGGATATTGCTGTAAATTGTTGCAAAACAACGATTTTTTTGATGTAAAACCGCTTTTTATCGAAAAAATGCTGGAAATAAATTTAATTGCTGGTAAAATTCGTTTCATCCGGTTGGGCTAAAGGTAGTCCGCCGTAATTGGTTAAACTTTTAGTTCACATCGTAAGGGATACAAAAAATGACACGTTCTGCTCTGCTTGCCGCTTTACTCGCACTTGCTTTAACTGCTTGTGGTGAAAAACCTGCTGAACCAGCTCCTGCTGCTGAAGCTCCTGCTGCTGAAATGGCACCTGCTGCAGCTCCTGCTGCTGAAGCTGCTCCTGCTGCTGAAGCTGCTCCTGCTGCTGAAATGGCACCTGCTGCTGCTGAAGCTGCTCCTGCTGCTCCTGCTGAAGAGAAAAAATAAGTTTCATTACTTATTTGTGAAAAAGCCGACTTTGATGTCGGCTTTTTTTTATGCTACAAAACTCGCCATTCAAACCCAGTAGTCTGCTCGGCTATACCAATCCAATCGATTTCACAATTCAGTACATGACTGAGCGCTTGCTTAGCCAATATTTGCGTATTGTTTTTGGCGCTTAAATGCGCTGCTAGAATATGCTTAAGCTTACTATTATCCAACTTCGCCAATAAATTGGCTGCACTCAAGTTATCCAGATGCCCCAATCGTCCGCCAACACGCATCTTTAATGAATGGCTATAAGGGCCATCTTTTAACATCTGCAAATCATGGTTGCACTCTAAAACAAGCGCATCACATCCACTTAAAACTTGCTCAATATGAGGCGTCGAAGAACCTGTATCGGTAAGTACACCTAAATTATGATTACCATCGGAGAAAGTAAATTGCGTGGGTTCACGCGCATCATGCGGCACAGGAAAAGGCGTTACAAGAATATCCGCAATTTCGAAGCTTGTATGGCTATCAATGATGTTGAATTGTATAACTGAGGTTTGTGGTTGGTAGCGCTCCGTCATCAAGCGAGTACCATGTGAAAGCCAAACTGGGATATTGTACTTTGCCGCCAACTTAAAAGCGCCTTTAGCGTGGTCGTCGTGTTCGTGCGTTACCAATATGCCCGTAATTTGTTCTGGTACAATTTGTAGCTTTTCAAGCCTTGTCACTACCTCACGCAAACCAAACCCACAATCCAATAACAGTAGCGTACTTGCCTGTTCTATCACCATACAGTTGCCAGCGCTGCCGCTACCTAGCGAGGCAAAACGCATGACTATTTTAGCTGTTCGTATAAAAGCGAAATAATTCTATTCGCTGTTGTACTGCGATCGCGTTTGTCGTCTTTATCCACTACATTCACTTGTGTACCGCCGCTTGCAGCATCCACAACTTTAATACGATATTGCTTAGAAGGATCCGATTTACCATCGTCACCTTTCCAGAACTGCAGTTTATCAACAATGGTCTTTTCTTCTTTTGGCTTAGATTTGTTTTCCTCTTCGTCATCTTTGCCCCAGAATTTAAGGCTATCTAGCAAGCCTTTCTTTTTCTTAGGGCCTTCGTCAATATCGACATCTGAATAGCGCACATAATAAAGGCCATCCGCGCGATTTTTGTCTTCAATGACAAAGCCTATTCTATCTAGCGCCAAGCCCACACGACGCCAACCACGGTCGAATGGATCATTTAAATTGAGCGTAACGCTACTATCTGTTTCTTTAACCACTTCAGCGCGTTTTTCACTAATTGGATTAGCTGCGATTTCTTGTGCGCGCTTTTCCGATACGCCCAATTTCACCATCAAACGGCGCAATAACTCAGCATCCAAATCATCATCTGCTGTACTTTTTTTCTTATCTGCAACTTTATCTTCTGCCTTATAACCGGTATCAAATTCACCCAGCGTATTTTTAACGCGCACTTTACCGTCATCGTAGCCTTGTACAGTTCGGTGCGTCATATAGATTTCCGTTGTTCCCTCTTTTTCACCGCGTTCTAAACGTGTACGAAATTTACGTCTATCTGCATAACCCTCAATGTTATCCATCCATTGGTCAATTTTGGCTAGGTACTTATTTTTGTCAGAACTCTCTTTAGTTTTTAAATCAGCTGCAGCAATCCACTCTGTCTCCATTAATCCAGTATCAGGACTTTCTACGCGCACCGCAAACCCTTGATCAAGCCAAAATTCGCGAATGGCTGGCCAAATTTTTTCCGCAGGCGCAGTCACCACTAACCAGCGCTGCGCACCAGCTTTTTCCATGCGAACACCTTCGGAAGTGGGCAACACTTTTTCGACGCCAACTTCTTGATTTTCTTGTGCTTGATTATAAGTGCTGTAGCTTGTGCTACCGCCAGGTACAGCATAGGCATCGCTCGATTGCACCGCTGTTAAATCTGGCGGCACTTCAAGTGGGCGCGCACGGCCAGAGCCTTTGTAATCTGATTTTGTTTCGAGGAACGGAATAGAATCACAAGCACTCACTAGAAAAGTTAATAAGCTGATTGCAATAAATTTAATCACATTATTTTGTCTCATAAATCCCTACCAAATATTTTAAAAAATCTCTGCACTTTTCATCGCCGTGCGAAGCACTTCGTGAAATTGTGCAGATAAATTGACCATTGGCAAACGAATTCCAGCCTTAATTAAACCCATCTCCTGCAGTGCCCATTTCACTGGGATTGGGTTAGCTTCAATAAAAAGCTTTTGATGTAAGCCAAACAATTTTGCATTGGCTGCACATGCTTGCGCAACCTTACCCGACATTGCTGCAACACACATTTCATGCATTAATTTAGGTGCTACATTAGCTGTTACCGAAATCACACCATGACCACCAAGCAGCATTAACACCATTCCAGTGGCATCATCGCCGCTGTATATAGCAAACTCTTTTGGCGCGCGAAGCAATAAGTCAGTGCCGCGCTCAATGCCGCCAGTAGCATCTTTTATTCCAACAATATTTTTAACTTTAGCTAGGCGCAACACCGTATCGTTACTCATATCGCAGCTTGTGCGGCCTGGCACATTGTATAAAATTTGTGGTATATCCACCGCTGCCGCAACCGTAGCAAAATGTTGATACAAGCCTTCCTGTGTGGGTTTATTGTAATACGGCGTCACTAGCAAACAGGCGTCAACGCCTGAATCTTTAGCCGCTTGCGTCAACTCAATTGCCTCACTTGTGGAGTTGGCGCCAGTGCCCGCAATCACGGGAACACGTCCAGCAACGTGCTCGACAGTGGTTTTAATCAGCAAACAATGCTCGTCTACAGTGACGGTTGGCGACTCACCCGAGGTCCCCACTATTACGATGCCATCTGTGCCCGCTTTGATATGAAAATCAATCAGATTGCGCAATGCATCTAAATCTAAACTGCCATCTTCAAACATTGGGGTGACAATCGCCACCAAACTGCCTTGCAACATAGTAAAACCTGCTTATAAAAATAGCGCTTATTTTAACCGAAACTGCGCACTTAATGCGAAAAGGCTATGCACTGAATAAAAATTAAATTTATATAACTAAAAA
>JBJXDT010000115.1:0-17173 GCA_046153505.1 Methylophilaceae bacterium
CTTAAGCGTTTTACTTCTAATACCATGTTTGGTAAATCCATCAACGCGTGTGTTTCTTTTAAAAAGTGATATGCATCTACACCGTGGTGTCGCATAAGTCCCTTAAGCGTTGCGCCATATACGCGCCAGTAATGCTGGCGCAACGAATATGCAGCAGGTTCGTCGAGATTAAGCGTGTCTTGAATGTATTGCGTCATGGCACGATTCATGACAGGAAATATGTGTGCGCTGGCGTTGTGCAGGGTGTCGTCTAAATCAAAAATCCAGATTCTAGACAACTACTTTGCCTTGATAAGCGTACCTACGCCTTCGTCAGTTAAAACTTCAAGCAACAAAGCATGCTCAACTCTGCCATCAATAATATGCACACTTTTTACACCGCTACGCGCGGCATCTAAAGCAGAGCTAATTTTTGGCAACATGCCACCAGATAGCGATCCATCAGAAACCATGTCGTCAATTTGCTTTGGTGTTAAGCCTGTAATCAGTTGACCCTTTGCATCCAGTACGCCTGGTGTGTTGGTGAGCAAAATCAGTTTTTCAGCATTTAAAATTTCTGCTAGTTTACCAGCTACTACGTCGGCATTAATGTTGTATGTTTCACCGTCTTTGCCTACGCCAATCGGCGCAACAACGGGGATAAAGTCACCGCTATCCAAAAAGTTAATAATGCTCGGGTCAATACCGCTAATTTCGCCCACTTGACCAACATCAATCATTTTTGTTGGGTCTTTCAAATCTTCCATCAGCAATTTGTGCGCATGAATAAAATTGCCATCTTGGCCAGTTAAACCAACGGCTTTGCCACCGTGACGATTAATCAGATTTACAATTTCTTTATTCACTTGCCCGCCCAGCACCATTTCAACCACATCCATGGTTTCTTCGTCGGTAACGCGCATGCCCTGAATAAACTCTCCCTTTTTACCGAGCTTATCCAGCATCTCGTTAATTTGCGGACCACCACCATGCACTACAACGGGATTTAAGCCTACCAATTTTAGCAATACCACATCTTGTGCGAAGCAGTTTTTAAGATGTTCATCGGTCATCGCATTGCCGCCGTATTTAATGACAATGGTTTTATCAAAAAAGCGTTTTATATACGGTAGCGCTTCGGCTAGCGTTTGTGCTTTTTGTGCAGCAGTGGTCTCTGTAAGCATTTTTAATCCTGCAATTTCAATGTCTATGATTGTAACTAAAAAACTTAAAGTGGCTTAACAAATACTTTAGATTTTCGCTGAAAATTATAAAGTTGCTGTTTTTGTTGCGGCAACTTTTCAACAGATTGCTCAGTAAATCCACGCTCTAAAAACCAATGTTCGGTATGCGTGGTTAAACAAAATAACTGGCTAAAGCCCAGTTCTTTTGCTTGATATTGACAATAGTTAAATAGCTTGTCGCCGCGCCCGCCACCACGGTATTGTGGGTCAATTGCTAGGCAGGCTAATTCTGCCATTTTTTCATTTGAAAATGGGTAAAGTGCAGCACAGCCTATCACACGATTATCATGCTCCATCACGTAAAAATGGTTAATTTCCATTTCAATGCGCTCACGTCCACGGCGAACTAAAACGCCTTCGATTTCTAGCGGCTCAATTAAGTACAAAATCGCCCCCACATCATCTATCAAAGCTTGGCGCATGGTTTCTAGCGGCAACTCAGTCACCATCGTTCCAATGCCGCTTAAAGTGAACAATTCTTGAATAATCGCGCCATCGATATGCCGTGAAATGAGATGCGTGCGCGCAACGCCATGCTCACACGCACGCACGGCGGCGGGCAAGTAATAATTCACATCTTCCGATACATTGAGTGGAGAACTGTTATCTTGAATGCTGCTCAGCAAATTTTTGGCTTTTGCTGCTGTCATCTCGCGCAGTAATTCCCCGCGCAAGTTGTAAACACCAGCAGAATCCATTAAAAAAATGAGCTTGTCAGCATCTAGCGCAATTGCTGCGCTTACGGCAACATCTTCCAAACTTAAGTTAAACGCCTCGCCCGTGGGTGAATATCCAAGCGGTGAGAGTAGTACAAGTTCGCCGCCATCTAGTCTTTTTTGAATGCTTGTCGCATCCACTTTGCGTACTTCACCCGTGTGCTGCAAATCAACACCATTACGCACGCCTAAAGGCTTAGCAGTAACAAAATTGCCACTTGCTACGCGAATATCTGCGCCTGCCATGGGCGAGTTGACCAAGCCCATCGAAAGCTGTGCTTCAATTTCAACTCTTACTGCACCATTCGCCTCTTTTACGGCTTCCATCGCGGCATCATCTGTAATGCGCAGTCCGTTTACCAACTTGGTTTCTAATTTATAGCGTTTTAAGCGCTGCTCAATTTGTGGGCGAGCGCCGTGTACCAATACCAGCCTTACTTCTAGGCTGGCAAGCAAATTAAAATCGTGTGAAAGGGCTGCAAATTGCTTTTCGTCAATTACCTCACCGCCAAACGCAATGACAAAAGTGCGTCCACCGAATGCATGAATATAAGGTGTGGCGGAGCGGAACCATTGGACAAAGTCTTGTGGTGCAAAAGTGCCATTGTTATTTGGAATTGTATGGTCGTTTGGACTATCACTCAGCGTAAAAAGGTAAGCTGGCGTGCAGTCTAAGGCTTCAGCAATTTTGCGTAACATGGTTTCTGATACGCCCAATTCACCGCGTTCGATACGTGATAGGTTGCCAGCATCCGCACCAACGCTGACTGCTAGTGCTTGTAACGTAATGTTGAGTGATTTCCGCTTGATGCGGATTGCGTTGCCAATGGACATTATTGAATAATATAGCTTAATAAATTGTAATAATTACAAAATATTAAATTATATTTGTATTTAATGCAAATTAAATATTAAAAATCTCCCCACAAAGTTTGCATTGCTGCAATTGCAGCTAGAGGTGCGGTTTCTGTACGTAAAATACGCTTGCCCAGTTGTACACCGATAAAGCTGTGGTGTCCAGCAAGCGCGATTTCATTAGCGCTCAGGCCACCTTCCGCGCCAATCAATAATTGAATTTCGCCTGCTGGCTTGTCAAAATCGCTGAGCTTTTGGTTCGCTAATGGGTCAAGTGTGATGCGCGTGGCTTTGCTGGCGGGGTTTGTTGCCAGCCAAAGCACCAAACTAATGGGTGCAGCAATTTGTGGAATCACCGCACGGCCGCATTGCTCACAAGCGGCAATCACCACATTTTGCCAATGGTCCACACGCTTTTTAACTTTATCTTCATCCAACTTTACCACGCTACGCTCGGTTTTTAATGGATTGATGTAATTGACACCTAATTCTACTGCCTTCTGCAAGGCAATATCCATGCGGTCTCCAGCCGATATGCCTAATAGCAATGTAATGTTGAGTGGCGATTCGCTAATTATTTCTTTTGCTTTTAAAACTTTTGCAATAGTGGTGCTTTTTTGTACACTTACCAGTTCACATTCAAAATCTTTGCCGCTACCGTCAAATAAAAATAGTTTATCGCCCACGCTTAGGCGCATTACGCGTATGGCGTGAGTTGCAGCGTTATCGCTAAGCATAGTGTTGGCGCCAACGCGCAAATTTTCTGGGCTATAAAAACGTAAATTGCTCATGATGGTGTGTTTGCTGGGCGCTTAGTGATAAGATAATTCAATAAGATTATAACGAATATTGTAAGAAAGGTTTGCAATGGCAAGTATCAATCCGCCCGTGTGCGATTTTGGCTGGCAAGCACCGCCTTTTAATTTGCTCAGTACACAAAAGACGGCAGTTGGCCTGAGTGCAAGCATGGGGAAAAGTGGCTTATTGGTTATGTTTATTTGCAACCACTGCCCTTACGTAAATGCCATTTTGCCGCGTTTGATTGTTGATGCACGCGAGCTACAAAAGCTGGGCATTAACACGGTGGCAATTATGAGCAATGACACCGAAAAATATCCAGAAGACAGCTTTGAGAATATGCAAAAAATTGCCGCAGAAATGGATTTCCCTTTTTCCTATTTATACGACGAAAGACAAACCGTTGCCAAAGCCTATGGCGCGGTTTGTACGCCCGATTTTTTTGGTTTTAACAACAATGGTGAGCTGCAATATCGCGGCCGCTTTGACGAAAGCCGCAAAGAAACTGCGCCAGCTAGCACGCGCGATTTATTTAAAGCGATGAAACAGATTGCTGACACTGGGCAAGGGCCTCGGGAGCAGGTGGCAAGTATTGGATGCTCAATAAAATGGAGCAATGAATGAGTAATCAAAAACTAAAGTGGGGCATTTTGGGAGCTGCGCGTGTTAATGAGCGCCTTTTGCCTGCCATTGTAGAGACTGCCAATTCGCAACTGGTAGCGATTGCTAGCCGCCGAGAGGGTGCGGCAAAAGCGACTTTGGATAAATATGCGCCAAATGCTAGCGGTGTTCTATGTTATGACGATTTAGATGCACTAATTTTGGATAAAAATGTTGAAGCAATTTATTGCCCAATGGCGAATGAAGAGCATGCTGAATGGGCTTTAAAAGCAATTCGCGTGGGTAAGCATATTTTGATTGAAAAGCCGATGGCGATCACGGTTGCAGATATTGATGCGATTGAAGCGGCGACCAAAGCCAACAATGTGAAGGTGATGGAAGGCTTCATGTACCGCTTTCACCCGCAACATGCCAAAGTGCGCGAGCTGATAGAGAACGGCTTAATTGGCGATGTGCTGTCTTGCCGTGCCAGTTTTTCTTTTCTTATGCCGCCTGCGCGCACCTATCGCATTAATCGCAGTATGGCGAATGGTGGCGGGGCGTTGTGGGATATTGGGCCTTACGCCATCCATGCATTGCGTTGGTGCTTTGGAGCGAATAAGGTGCCGATTGAGCCTATAAGTGTTATTGCGCAAGCCAAGTTAAACGAGCATGGAGCTGATACGGTCATGAGCGGTGTGATGGATTTTGGGCAAGATTCACAAGGCCGAGCTCGGTATGGACATTTTGACATTAGCTTTGAGCGCGCGCGCAAGGCAGAATATGAAATTATTGGCGATAAGGGCGCGATTAAGTGCCACAACATGTGGGCATACCCCACTGACGACCCAGTGCTTAGTTGGGAGGCAGGCGGTAAGTCTGAAACCATTACGTTGCCAAGAGCCAATCATTTCAATTTGGAGATTGAACATTTTAGCGAATGCGTAATGAACGAAAAAACAGCGCATTTAGGTTTTGCAGATTCAAAAGCAAATTGTGCTGCCCTGCGAGCAAGTATGGAGGCAGCTATTAGTAGCGGCAATAAAATTTACATTTAATGCATCAAAATAATGACCTTGGATTTGATTTAACGCAATCAATTTCAACTTAAGCCCTTGCCGAAAGCCGCTAACTGCGCAATAATTTGACCTTTGTAGGAATGCGGTTTTACCGACCGCCTTTCATAAGAATTCAATTTTGATTTATTTATAATAAAGATAAATCCTCAAGCTTAAATTTTAAGGGAGAAAAAAATGGCAACTCGTACCGACTTATGCAACGCTATCCGTGCACTATCGATGGATGCAGTGCAAAAAGCTAACTCTGGCCACCCAGGCGCGCCTATGGGCATGGCAGAAATTGCTGAAGTGCTTTGGAATCACAATTTAAGTCACAATCCAAATAATCCAAAATGGGCAAATCGTGACCGTTTCGTTCTCTCAAACGGCCATGGCTCAATGTTAATTTACTCATTATTGCACCTCACAGGCTACGATTTGAATATAGATGACATCAAGTCATTCCGTCAATTGCACTCACGTTGTGCGGGTCACCCAGAATACGGCTACGCGCCTGGCGTCGAAACAACCACAGGACCACTTGGTCAAGGTATTGCTAACGGTGTTGGTTTTGCCATGGCGGAAAAATTGATGGCCAGCCAATTTAATAAACCAGGCCATGACATTGTTGACCACTACACCTATGTTTTCTTGGGTGACGGTTGTATGATGGAAGGCGTTTCGCACGAGGCTTGTGCGCTTGCTGGCACATGGGGTTTGGGCAAATTGACAGCGTTTTGGGATGACAATGGCATCTCTATCGATGGTCACATAGAAGGTTGGTACACCGATGACACGGCAGCGCGCTTTAAGGCTTACGGTTGGCATGTGCAATCAGTAGATGGGCATGACTCTGCGGCGATTCAAAAAGCGATTGATGAGGCTAAAAAAGTAACAGACAAGCCATCATTGATTTGCTGTAAAACCATTATTGGTAAAGGCTCACCAAATAAATCTGGTAGCCACGATTGCCACGGCGCTGCACTGGGCGACGCTGAAGTGGCTGCAACACGCGCGGCAATAGGTTGGGCGCACGAGCCATTTGTGGTTCCACAAGATGTGTATGATGGCTGGAACCAAAAAGACAAAGGTGCAAAGCGCGAAGCTGATTGGAACGCTAAATTTGATGCATATGCAAAGGCATTTCCAGCAGAAGCAGCAGAATTTAAACGCCGCATGTCAAATGAATTGCCAGCTAACTGGAAAGCGGAAACAGATAAAATCATTGCCGCGATTAACGAAAAAGCAGAAGGTGTTGCAAGTCGTAAAGCATCACAAAATGCAATTGGTGCACTAGCACCATTGTTGCCAGAGTTTTTGGGCGGTTCAGCGGACTTAACAGGCTCTAATTTAACATCTACAGGTAGCTTTAAGCATGTAAGTGGTAAAGAGCCTGGCAACTATATCTCTTACGGTGTTCGTGAGTTTGGTATGGCTGCGATTATGAACGGTATGGCGTTACACGGTGGTCTGTTACCATTCGGCGGCACATTTCACATGTTCTCTGATTACATGAAAAACGGCATGCGTATGTCTGCATTGATGCATCAACGCGTGATTTATGTGTTAACGCATGACTCAATCGGCCAAGGTGAAGATGGTCCAACTCATCAACCAGTAGAAAACACTTCAGGCTTGCGTTATATCCCTCGTATGGATGTTTGGCGTCCTGCAGATGCTACAGAAACAACAGTGGCATGGGTAGCATCGGTTGAGCGAACAGAAGGACCAAGCAGCTTAGTGCTTTCACGTCAAAACTTGCCAGGCATCAAACACGATGCAAAAGACTTTGCAGCGATTCGCAAAGGTGGTTATGTGTTCTCTGATTGCGCAGGCAAAGCGGATTTGATTTTTATCGCTAACGGTTCAGAGTTAGATTTGGCAGTAAAAGCAGCAGCAGAATTAACGGCAGCTGGAAAAAAAGTACGTGTAGTTTCTATGCCATCAACTAATGTATTTGACCGTCAGGACCAAGCGTATAAAGACAGCGTGTTAACAGCTGGCGTAAAACGTGTGGCAATTGAGTGCGCACACCCAGACTTCTGGCGTAAATATGTAGGTTTGGAAGGCGCAGTTGTTGGCATCGACACCTTTGGCGAATCTGCTCCAGGTGGTGCTTTGATGAAACACTTTGGTTTTACGGTAGAAAATGTAGTTGCAGTCGCTAAGTCGATAATCTAATCACAGAGGCGGCATGATTAAAAAGAGCCTCAAATGAGGCTCTTTTTATTTGAAAAACTACAATGCTAGCATTTATAGAATGCATAGGCTATTGTAAAAAAATTAAGAGGGATAACATGACTATTCGTATCGGCATTAATGGATTTGGGCGTATTGGCCGGATGGTATTGCGCGCAGCAGTAAATGAGCCAGAATTTCAAGGTGTTGAAGTTGTAGCAATCAATTGCTCATATGAGATTGATTACATGGCCTATATGCTGAAATACGATTCTGTGCATGGTCGCTTTAATGCAGATGTGCAAACTGAAAATGGCAATTTAGTCGTCAATGGAAAAAAAATAAGCGTCACTGCCGATCGCGAGCCTGAGAACATCGATTGGAAAAAGAGTGGCGTGGATATTGTAGTAGAATCTACTGGCGTATTTTTGACTCAAGAGTCCTGTCAAGCGCATATCAACCAAGGCGCAAAGAAAGTGGTGCAGTCTGCGCCTGGTAAAGATGACACGCCAATGTTTGTGTTTGGCGTGAATCATAAGGAATATAAGGGTCAGGCAATCATTTCTGCGGCATCTTGTACTACCAATGCGCTTGCGCCTCTTGCAAAAGTGTTACACGACAATTTTGGCATTAAGCGCGGTTTGATGACGACAGTGCATGCCTCGACAGCCTCACAAAAAACGGTGGACGGTACCTCAAAAAAAGATTGGCGTGGTGGACGCGGCGTTTTTGATAACATTATTCCTTCTAGCACTGGCGCGGCTAAAGCGGTGGGGAAAATCATACCTTCACTCAATAAAAAACTCACTGGTATGGCCATGCGCGTGCCATCCGCAGACGTCTCAGTAGTGGATTTAACGGTTGAGCTCACTAAAGAAACCAATTATGAAGCCATTTGCGAAGCAATGAAAATTGCAGCAAATGGTGAGTTGAAAGGCGTGCTAGGCTACACCGAAGATAAAGTGGTTTCAACCGATTTTAGAAGTAATCCTGCAGGCGGTGTATTTGATGCTGACGCTGGTATTATGCTCGATTCGACCTTTGTAAAAGTAGTTGGTTGGTATGATAATGAATATGGTTATACCTGTAATTTAATTCGACTTGTGCAACATATTTCAAAATAAGCGGCTGTGCGGGCAGTCTGCGGTGTTGTTAGGTACTCGAAATGCTCATTTACCTTGTGTACATTCCGCTTTCTGCCTTCGTTGCGCCTTGCATCTAAATCCCGCTCGCTCAGTTATTTGAGTTGGTGAAACTATTTAACTATTGGAAGCATAATGAAATTCATCAAAATGACCGATTTGGATCTGGCTGGCAAGCGCGTATTTATTCGTGCTGATCTAAATGTTCCTGTGAAAGATGGCAAGGTGACATCGGATGCACGAATCACCGCATCGATGCCGACAATTGAATACGCGCTTAAAAAGGGTGCGAAAGTCATGGTCACGTCGCATCTTGGGCGTCCTGAAGAAGGCATGTATTCGGAAGATAACTCATTGCAACCCGTTGCAGATGTGATGTCTACTCAGCTAGGCAAAACGGTACGTTTAGTTAAAAATTGGCTGGCGCCAAATGCACCGCATGACAGTTTAACTATTCAAAATGGCGAGCTTATTTTGCTTGAGAATTGCCGCTTTAATGTGGGTGAAAAAAAGAACAACGACGAATTGGCTAAGCAGTATGCTGCCTTGTGTGACATCTTTGTGATGGATGCATTTGGTACGGCACATCGCGCTGAAGCCAGTACGCACGGCATTGCTAAGTTTGTACCAGTCGCTTGCGCAGGAATTTTACTCACTGAAGAGCTGGAAGCATTAACGAAAGCACTATTAAATCCAGCGCGTCCGATGGTGGCGATTGTGGGCGGTTCTAAAGTATCGACAAAGCTTACTGTACTTGAAAGTCTTTCTGAAAAAGTGGATCAAATGGTGGTAGGCGGTGGCATTGCGAACACGTTTTTAAAAGCAGCTGGAAATGAAGTTGGTAAATCACTTTGCGAGAGTGATTTAGTTCCAACAGCCCGCCCACTAATGGACAAAATGACCAATCGTGGTGCAACAATTCCCATTGCAGAAGATGTGATTTGCGGCAAAAAGTTTGATGAAAGTGAACCTGCCGTACTTAAAAATGCAACTGATGTAGCTGCTGATGACATGATTTTTGATATTGGTCCAAAGTCAGCACAAGTTTTGGTAGACATTATTATGAAGGCCGGCACAGTGGTGTGGAATGGTCCAGTGGGCGTGTTTGAATTTGACCAATTTGGTGAAGGCACCAAAGCGATTGCAAACGCTATTGCAAGCACTAAAGCCTTTACCCTTGCGGGCGGTGGCGATACGATTGCTGCAATTCAAAAGTATAATATCTACGATAAAGTAAGTTATATCTCAACCGCTGGTGGCGCATTTTTAGAATTTTTGGAAGGCAAAAAATTACCTGCTGTAGAGATTTTAGAGCGGCGCTATCAAGGCTAATTCGATTTGAAAAGAGTTTTTTTCAATGAAACAATGTAGAAACATTTGTCTGCTATAGTGTGCCTTCAAAATCAATGACCTCATTTGAGGTCATTTTTTTTTGAACTAGCATTAATCTTGCTTATTAGTAATAAATACAGCTTTTCTAGGAGTAATGAAAATGGCAATTCGAGTTGGTATTAACGGTTTTGGCCGAATTGGGCGCATGTTTTTACGCGCAGTGCTCAATGAGCCTTTGTTTGCAGATGTGCAGGTGGTAGCAATCAATGGCATCGAAGAGCCAAAATATATGCTTTACCAACTAAAGTATGATTCGGTACATGGTAGATTGAATTTTCAAGCCAGCATCGAAGATGATTATCTGATAATTGAAGGTAGAAAAATTCTGCTTTCTTCTGAGATTGACCCTTCTAAAATTAATTGGTCTGAGGCTAAGGTAGATGTGGTGGTTGAATGTACAGGCGTTTTTCTGACGCAGGAAACCTGTCAGGCGCATATTAATCAGGGCGCAAAGAAAGTCGTGCAATCTGCACCTGGTAAAGACGATACACCCATGTTTGTGTATGGCGTTAATCACCTAGATTACAAGGGTGAGAAAATTATATCTGCAGCATCATGCACCACCAATGCACTTGCGCCTATCGTTAAAGTGTTGAACGATAATTTTGGTATAAAACGTGGTTTAATGACGACAATACATGCTGCCACCGCATCGCAAAAAACGGTGGATAGCATATCAAATAAAGATTGGCGTGGTGGGCGTGCCGTGTTTGAGAATATTATCCCATCCAGCACTGGCGCTGCTAAGGCCGTGGGTAAAGTCATTCCGTCGGTAAACAAAAAAATTACTGGTATGTCAATGCGCGTGCCTACTGCTGATGTTTCTGTGATTGATTTGACTGTAGAGCTTAATACCGAAACTACTTATGAAGCCATATGCATGGCAATGAAAGCTGCATCGCTACATGGTATTTTGCGTGGCGTGTTAGCCTATACAGATGAAAGAGTAGTTTCGACAGATTTTAGAGGCGAGCCAGCGGCAAGCGTGTTTGATGCAGAGGCGGGCATTATGCTGGATCCTACTTTTGTTAAGTTGATTGCATGGTACGATAACGAGTACGGCTATACCTGCAACTTGGTGAGGGTTGTTCAGCACATCTCCAAGTACGATTACGCGTCGAAGTTTATTAAATTAACTGATTTGGAGTTGGCTGAATCCTTGTAAATTATTTTTTAGAATGAAGTAAACATATGGTAATGTTCTTAGAGTAATACAATCAATTTAAGGCTTATCAGTGCTCTTTTTAATAAAATCACGCGTACTCAAGTAAAGTTAGGGGGCCTTAGGGCTTCCTTTTGTTTTCAAAAATGGTTCTATGCATGGAGAACAGTTGAGCTTACGTAAAACCAAAATTGTGGCCACCTTGGGGCCAGCCTCCAAAAGCGCAGAAATGTTGCAAAGCTTGATGGAAGCAGGTGTAGATGTCATGCGTCTAAATTTTTCGCATGGTACGTCGCAAGACCATATCGATTGCGCAAAGAAAATTCGCGAATTGTCGCTGTCGCGTCGCCGTTCCGTAGGGATTTTATGTGATTTGCAAGGCCCTAAAATTAGAATTGGTAAGTTTGAATCTGGCAAAATTGAATTAAAAACAGGCGATTTATTTGTGTTGGATGCAGATAGCTCGCAAGGCAATCAACACCAAGTAGGGCTAGACTATAAAACTTTACCTAAAGAAGTAAGTGATGGTGCGATTTTAGTGCTGGATGATGGCCGTATCACCATGCAAGTGGATCGCGTAAAAGGCAATAAAATTTATTGTGTTGTGCTTGCAGGAGGTGTACTTTCTGATAACAAAGGCATTAACCGCCTTGGCGGTGGTCTGGCTGCACAGGCGCTTACAGACAAAGACAAAGAAGACATAAAAACCGCGGTTACTTTGGGCGCGGATTATGTGGCAATTTCTTTTCCGCGCAGTGGTGCAGATATTGAATTGGCGCGGAAATTGGTAAAAGAGGTAGGTGGCCACGCGCATATCGTTGCTAAAATTGAGCGTGCCGAGGCGGTAGATGCCTTAGAAGAAATCATTGATGCAGCTGATGTGATTATGGTTGCTCGCGGCGATTTGGGTGTTGAGGTTGGCGATGCCGCAGTGCCTGGCTTGCAAAAACGCATGATTAGAATGGCGCGGGCAAAAAATAAAGTGGTGATTACCGCGACGCAGATGATGGAATCAATGATTAATAGCCCAATTCCAACGCGGGCAGAGGTTTCCGATGTGGCAAACGCAGTGCTAGATGGCACAGATGCCGTCATGCTTTCTGCAGAAACTGCGGCTGGTCGATATCCTATAGAAACCGTTTCAGCGGTGGTACGCGTGTGTATTGAGGCAGAAAAAGAATACGATAGCCTGCCTTTAAAGCAACGTGTTGATGATGAATTCGGCAGTTTAGATGAATCTATCGCAATGGCCGCTGTATACACCGCACATCACTACGACATCAAAGCGATTGTAGCTTTAACGCAATCTGGCACAACGGCAAAGTGGCTTTCGCGTTTAGGCACGCGCGCGCCAATTTATGCCATTTCTCCTTTAAGCACCACGCGGCGTAAACTTAAGCTTTATCGCGGCGTTTACCCTTGTCCGCAAGAAATCGACACAAAAAACAGCGAAGAAATTTTGGCCTATGCAGAAGATGAGGTTGTTAGACAAGGTGGCGCAAGCATGGGGGATATGATACTGATTACGATTGGCGAGCCAATTGGCAAAGCGGGCAGTACCAATAGCATGAAAATCGTTAAAGTGGGCGAACACCGTTAATCAAACTTAATTTTTGGCTCAATAAAATGGAATATATGTCGATACTAACTTTTGTAATCGCGCATAAATAGGAATTTTAATGAGACGTAAAATGGTCGTTGCCAACCGCAAAATGAACGGTTCGTTGCCCACTAACAAAGCTTTTCTACAAGGCCTGCTGGCAGGTAGTCGTCTTTATTCGTTCGCAGACTATGTGGTATGCGTGCCCCATCCTTATTTATTTCAAGCCGAAGCAATATTAGAAGGTAGCCCCATTGCGTGGGGCGGGCAAAATATGAGCAGATACACATCTGGCGCCTACACAGGCTCCGTCTCACCCAGTATGCTCACCGAGTTTGGCTGCCAATACGTCATCATTGGCCACTCCGAGCGCCGTCAGCGTGGACATGACACAAATACCTCGATTGGCGAGCGCTTCAAAGCGGCGACTAAAAATAGGCTTAAACCTATTCTCTGCTTGGGCGAAACCTTAGAAGAATACGAAGATGGTATGACCGTAGACGTGGTGATACATCAGCTAAATGCGGTGTTGGAGCACGTTGGCATAAAAGGTTTGGCCAAAGGCGTGCTGGCTTATGAGCCGGTATGGGCAATTGGTACAGGTAAAGCTGCCACGCCAGAACATGCACAATGCATTTTGAGTTTTTTGCGAGGTCATATCGAGTTGTTAGATGAAGAAGTTGCCAGCAATATGACAATCCTTTATGGTGGCAGCGTAAACGCAAGTAACGCGGCTGAGCTGCTTTCTATGCCAGACATAGATGGTGGCTTGGTGGGTGGAGCCTCGCTTGATACGCAAGAGTTTGTTGCAATTTGCAAAGCAGCGAATGATGCGAGTAAAGAGACTATTGAAGCAGAGTCCTTGTTTGTGGTTGAGGCTTAATAACAGATTGTAGGGCTTCAATAGCGCAGCGTATTGGGCTGAAGGTAGATTTTTGAAGGTTGAAAATCCCTCTGGTGGATTAAGCAAGCTAATCCGCCCTAAGGGGACTAAGGGGACTTTAGCGTGTCCCGCTTGAATGAATAATAGCGACTTCCCCTACTCGGAACGGCATCTAGGTTCCAAGATTGAGTTTTCGCGTGTTCAATCAAAATGAGAGGGGAAGTCATGAGTAATATTACAACGATAGGGGTAGGCATTTAGTGTGCCCAACAACTTTTTTGCATTAACTTCTACCTCTGACCAAGAAGGCAAAGTAACAAGCTCTTCAATTGAAGGTGGTGGGTCTCCTTCTTCAATCGATAATTTCTCTATACTGACATTCAAAGTTTTTATTGCTCCGTGCTCGACTAAGGAAAAAGAATTCATAAACTCCGCACTGTCTGCAAGATAAATGTCATCAAACCTTTGACAGAATAACTTGGTAGGCACAAAAACATGTGGCACCATATTTTGAAATTTTTTCGCTGCATCTGCAGATGCCAAAAGATCTGCTACCAGTAATAAATTTGCTCGAAAATTTTGTCGTAAGCCACTCAATTGTTTAATGCCTAACGTAAAGAAGACACCAAATCCGTCACTAAAATTTTAGCCGTACAGGTATCAAGCTAAATTTTGAATTACATTCACACCTTGCGCCACAGTGTGCTTAACAGCATCATGCATGAGTATATACATTGTGAATATCTAGCTATCTTAGCGGGTATAATGTGCATATTAGTCACTAGCGAGAATTGATGTGTCACAACCACTCACACAAACCAGCATTAAAAGCCTCAAACGTATTCATCAAGGCAAAGTGCGTGATATTTACGCGATTAACGACAAAACCATGCTACTGGTGAGCACCGATAGGCTTTCTGCGTTTGATGTGATTCTACCTACCGGCATTGCCAATAAAGGTGCAATGCTCACACAAATGGCGAATTTTTGGTTTGATAAATTAAGCCATGTGGTGCCAAACCACCTCACTGGCATAGCGCCGGAGAGCGTGGTTGCCGAGGATGAAGTGGCTCAAGTTAAATGCCGTGCTGTTGTTGTAAAAAAACTAAAACCATTGCCAATCGAGGCGATTGTACGTGGCTATTTGGTGGGTAGCGGCTGGAAAGAATATCAGCAAAAAGGCACAGTTTGTGATATTCCGTTGCCTGTAGGTTTGCAGCTTGCGCAACAGCTACCAGTGCCTTTATTCACACCATCCTCGAAGGCGGCGGTAGGCGAGCATGATGAAAATATTTCAATTGCGCAAGTGGAGGCTCTAATAGGTAAAGACATGGCTGAGCAAGTTGCAAAAGTCGCCATTCAACTTTATAAAGAGGCGGCTGAGTATGCGCTTACCAGTGGCATTATTATCGCCGACACCAAGTTTGAATTTGGGTTAGATGAGCAAGGCACACTGCATGTGATGGACGAGGTGCTTACGCCAGATTCCTCACGTTTTTGGCCAGCGGAAAGCTATCAGGTTGGCGCAAACCCACCCAGTTACGATAAACAATATGTACGTGATTGGCTGGAAAGTATCCACTGGAACAAAGCGCCACCTGCGCCTGCGCTGCCAGATGATGTTGCGGCACGTACTTCCGCAAAATATATGGAAGCGTTTGAAAAGCTGACTGGGAAAAAGCTAAGCTAATGTTTGAAAAACTAAAAAGTTTGGCAAGGCAACTCAAGAATGAGTTTGAAATGTATCGATTGGTGCTCAAGCACCCAGAAACCCCAATTATGGCGAAGATTTTCTTAGGTTTGGCGGTGGGTTATTTGCTTTTACCTTTTGATTTAATCCCTGATTTTATACCAGTAATAGGGCAATTGGATGAGCTTGTGATTATTCCAATTTTGATTTATTTGGCGCTGATGTTTATTCCTAAACACATCATTGAAACATGCCGCGAGCAAGCCAACAGGCTGCAATAAATAATATGAGGTGAAATACTTTTGACATACTTTTATTGCGTGCAGTTGCTATAATTCGCCCTTTTAGAATATTTGGAAACTTGCAATGTCACTCAATTTAGTCCCTTCTGGCAAAAATCTCCCGCACGATTTTAATGTGATTATCGAAATCCCCATGCAGGGCGATCCTGTGAAATATGAGGTGGATAAAGAGTCTGGCGCGATTTTTGTGGATCGCTTTATGGGTACATCGATGCAATACCCTTGTAATTATGGCTATATTCCGCACACTTTGGCAGATGATGGCGACCCAGTGGATGTGCTAGTGATCACACCCGTGCCGCTGTTGCCAGGCGTTGTGGTGCGATGCCGTGCCTTGGGCATGTTGGCAATGACGGACGAAGCGGGCGGCGATGCGAAGTTGCTCGCGGTGCCTGTAGAAAAAGTGTGTGGCTTATATGCTTACCAAAAAACCTATTTGGATGTTTCACCTTGGCGCTTAGAAATGATTGCGCACTTTTTTGAGCATTACAAAGACTTGGACAAAGGCAAATGGGTGAAAATTGAAGGCTGGGTGGGTGTTGAAGAAGCGCACAAAGAAATTACCGATGGCGTTGCGCGATACAACAATGCCGACGTGAAGCCAGCGTTTTAAACTGGCTTCATTTAAGAAAAGCTCGAAATTCGCGCTTTTTATGCAGCTACAACTCCAAAAATACTGCCAACCGCGGCTGTGGCTGCCATGGCTAACACGCCCCAAAATGCGACCCGCGCTGTACCTTTCCATGTGTTTGCTCCACCCGCTTTTGCTGCTAAGGCGCCTAATATTGCTAAAAATGCCAGCGACGTAATAGCGACAATCAATATTAATTGAGATGCTGGTGCAATTAAAGCGACAAACAATGGTAAAGATGCACCAACTGCAAACGTGCATGCAGAAGCCAGTGCCGCCTGTACTGGGCGTGCGTTCATTATTTCCGTAATGCCTAATTCGTCGCGCGCATGCGCTCCTAATGCATCATGAGCAGTGAGTTGTGTTGCAACTTGAAGTGCCAGTTCTGGCGCGAGGCCGCGACTGATGTAGATGCCAGTAAGCTCTTGCAACTCATGCTCTGGCTCCGTTGCTAACTCTTTAGTTTCTTTGGCGAGATCTGCGTTTTCAGTGTCAGACTGAGAACAGACAGATACATACTCTCCAGCAGCCATCGCCATTGCACCAGAAACCAAGCCTGCCGCACCCGATAAAACGATTGTACCGTGCGATGCATTCGCAGCTGCAATGCCGATAATTAAACTTGCGGTGGAAACGATACCGTCATTAGCACCAAGCACTGCTGCACGAAGCCAACCGATGCGGTGCGAGCGATGAAATTCAGAATGTTTTAGCATATTTAGGGTTCAATTTACAAAAAGAGCCCCCAACTTTGTTAAAGTTGGGCAAGGTTCTAAATATGTAATTATAAACTTTAGTTTTAATTAAGCGAATTTTAATTAATCTTGGTTTGGATTGGCGTGTTTGTTTCCTGTAAACATTGCTTTAACCAAATTTTCTTTATCTACATAACTAGAAAATATGACGCCTGAGATATGTAAAACTACGAGTAGTAAGGTAAAAT
>JBJXDT010000116.1:0-49258 GCA_046153505.1 Methylophilaceae bacterium
CCAAAGAAGAACATCACTTCAGAGAATATAAACCAGCCCATACCCCAGCGGAAAGATTTATCCACTTGCTTGTTATAAAACTTAGAAACGCTTTCACCAATTACTTCACTAAACCAGCTAAAAAGTAAGTAGATTAAGGTAATAATCCCAGCAATTAACACGTATTTACCTGGCGCAGAACCGTGCATAAACAACGCAAAGCCACTAGCCATCAAAAACAATGCAATAGAGGCTGTTAACGGCCATAATGAAGCGCCGGGCAAGTAATAATTTTTTGAATTCTGACTCATGTTTGCTCCTATTTTGCTTATCTATTCTAGTTTATTTTACAGTTGGTGGTGTTTCAAAAGTATGGAAAGGCGCTGGTGAAGGCACCGTCCATTCCAAACCATGTGCACCCTCCCATGGGTTTGCACTTGCTTTAGGGCCACCTTTAATACATTTTACAACCACATAGATGAACAAGAGCTGGCTTATACCTAGCGCAAACGCACCTATTGATGAAATCATATTAAACTCAGCGAACTGCAGCGCGTAATCTGGAATACGGCGTGGCATGCCTGCTAAGCCAGTAAAGTGCATAGGGAAGAAAGTCACATTAAAAGCAATTGTAGTTAGCCAGAAGTGCCATTTGCCCAATGTCTCGTCATACATATGACCAGTCCATTTTGGTAGCCAGTAATAGACGCCGCCCATAATCGACATTGCTGCGCCTGAGAACAACACATAGTGGAAGTGCGCTACAACATAATAAGTATCTTGCAATTGAATATCTACAGGCAGAATTGCACAGACCAAGCCACTAAAGCCACCGATAGTAAATAAGAACACAACAGCCACAGAAAATAACATTGGCGTCTCAAAAGTCATTGAGCCCTTCCACATGGTTGCTATCCAGTTAAACACTTTCACGCCTGTTGGAATAGAAATCAACATCGTGCTGTACATAAAGAAAAGTTGACCAGCTACAGGCATACCCGTAGTAAACATATGGTGCGCCCAAACAATGAATGACAAGGCAGCAATCGCAGAGGTCGCATACACCATTGACGCATAGCCAAACAATGGTTTACGTGCAAAGGTGGGGATGATTGTTGAGATAATACCAAATGCTGGCAATATCATAATATACACTTCTGGGTGACCAAAGAACCAAAACACATGTTGGAAAAGCACTGGGTCGCCGCCGCCAGCCGCATTGAAAAAGTGAGTACCGAAATGGCGGTCGGTAATCAACATAGTTAAAGCACCCGCCAAAACAGGCATCGCTGCAATTAACAGGTACGCTGTAATTAACCAAGTCCATACAAACATCGGCATTTTCATTAGCGTCATACCAGGTGCGCGCATATTAAAAATGGTCGTAATAATATTAATTGAACCGACGATTGAAGATACGCCCAAAATATGCAGCGCTAGAATACTCATATCCACAGACATTGTGCCTTGAGGGTCCTGTGTAGAAAGTGGGGCATACATTGTCCACCCACCTGATACAGCACCGCCAGGAACAAAAATCGAAGTAATCAACAATATTGCAGCAGGAATTAACAGCCAAAAACTCATGTTATTTAAGCGCGGAAAAGCCATATCTGGTGCGCCAATCATTAGCGGCACTTGCCAGTTAGCAAAGCCCACAAACGCTGGCATAATCGCACCGAAAATCATGATAAGGCCATGCAATGTGGTCAAACGATTAAATTGAATAGGTTCAAAAAACTGCAAGCCTGGTTGAAATAACTCTGCACGAATACCCATTGCCATTGCGCCAGCGAACATAAACATTGTCAAACTAAACCATAGATACATCGTACCAATATCTTTATGGTTGGTCGAAGCAACCCAACGCATAATACCTGTTGGGTGGCCATGACCGTGATGATCGTCGTGGTGTGTTGCAGTTGTCGTGCTCATCAAATTCTCCTAAAAACTAAAGCTAATTATCTAGTGATTAAATCTTAAATATGTCCGCCGCTTAATCTATCGTGCGGCTTTAACCTGAGCAGGTTGCACAACTGGGTCAACCGTTGCCGCATTACCCAAAGCTTGACGCTCGTAAGTAATCACAGCTGCGATGTCCACATCATTCAATTGTGCTTTCCAAGGTGGCATCACTCCCTTACCATTTAAGAGACGATCTAGATGGCTGTCAGGCAAGTATTTACCGTCGGCTCCAAAAATCGCACCTAATGCAATTTTACTACCTGTCAATGCTGGGAAAGCTGGTGGTAAACCTGCGCCATTCGCTTGATGGCAAACTGCACAGTTTTTCTCATACACTGTTTTACCATGCGCTAACAGATCTTCTTTCGTCCACTCTTTGTCAGCGCCTGCCGCACCTGCTGCAGCTTCTGCCTTCTTAGCCTCAATCCAAGTATTGTATTTTTCTTCAGACACAGCTTCTACAACAATAGGCATAAAGCCGTGCGCCTTACCGCACAACTCAGAACATTGGCCTCGATAAGTACCTTCTTTGTCAGCTCTAAACCATGTTTCTTTAATAAAACCTGGAATTGCATCTTGTTTTACACCGAATGAAGGCACAGACCAAGAGTGAATAACATCGTTCGCAGTAAGTACTACGCGTATTTTTTTACCTACCGGCACAACCATTGGATTATCTACTTCCAATAGGTAATGTTCACCTTTTTCTGCCTTGTTATTTATTTGATCTTGTGTCGTTGATAAGTTACTGATGAACTTTACATCCTTGTCCAAGTAATCATATTCCCACTTCCATTGTGACCCAGTAACCTTGATGCTCATATCAGCAGCGCTGGTATCTTTCATAGCAAAAATAGTTTTTGTTGCTGGCCACGCCATGGCTGCCAAAATAATCACTGGGATAATTGTCCAAACAACTTCTAGCAGATGATGCTCGTGAAATTGAGCTGCTTGATGACCCACTGATTTACGATGCTTGTAAATTGAGTAGAACATTGCTGTAAATACCACAACAAAAATACCTAAACAAACCCATACAATCAGCATATGCAAATCGTAAATCTGACGTGCGATTTCGGTTGCTGGGGGTCTAATATTTAGTGCATATTCGGCATGTGCGCTTGCAATGAATGATGACAGAAACGCGCTACCAAGAGAGAGAGTAGTTCTCTTATTCATAACTTAATCCACCCTAAAAAATTGTGAACAACTTAAATTCAGATACACCAGCAATTTACGATTAATGAAACGAACCGCACTTTTACCAGCAACTCATGCGTCAGGACATACTGCGCATTTTATTTTTTATACAAAAAATGCGACAACCTGCCGCAGTAGCGATAAAGTAGCATATCGTTCGGCGCTTATCAAGCAAATTGTAACATCACTGTTACATTTTTTTGCTATTCGAACTTAACCGAAGAGATAATGATATTTAAATTCTTATTTTTAATTTGTGGTGCCCGGGGCCGGAATCGAACCGGCACGCATTGCTGCGCGGGATTTTGAGTCCCGTGCGTCTACCAATTCCGCCACCCGGGCTTTTGGGAAAATACATTACTGTATAATTGCAATGCCGCTATTATAGCAAGCTCTGCTAATTATGCGAACCCCAGTTTTAACTCTGTTAACAATTTATGCAAACAAAAGATTTTGATTTTGATTTACCCGAACACCTTATAGCGCAATATCCTGCTTTGCAGCGCAACGCTAGTAGGCTATTACGCTTAGATGGCAAAACAGGCAAATTAGCGGATTCACACTTTTTACATTTACCCGATTTTTTATCCGAAAACGACTTGCTGGTTTTTAATGACACGCGCGTCATTAAAGCGCGCCTATTTGGAAGTAAAGCAACAGGCGGAGCGGTTGAGGTGCTTATCGAGCGGATTTTAGACGAACATAGCGCACTGGCACATGTGCGTGCTTCGCGCTCACCTAAAATTGGCAGCTACATTACATTGGCAAATACCATCCAAGCAGAAGTCATTGGTCGTGACGGCGATTTATTCCAACTCAAATTTCATCACGAAATGCCAATACTCTATATATTAGAACAATATGGTCACTTGCCACTACCACCCTATATATCTCATAGCGCAAGCAGCCAAGACGAAACTCGCTATCAAACTGTCTATGCAAAACATGCTGGCGCCGTAGCCGCGCCTACAGCAGGGCTTCATTTTGATGAGGCCATGTTGGATACGCTTAAAGAAAAAGGTTTGCAAATTGCCTATGTAACATTACACGTTGGAGCAGGTACATTTCAGCCAGTAAAAGTAGAAAATATTTCTGAGCACAAAATGCATAGTGAGCTTTACCATATCACGGAAGAGTCAGCCGCAGCAATTGCACAAGCCAAAGTTTCGGGTGGAAAAATAACTGCGGTTGGCACAACTGCATTACGAGCACTAGAAAGTGCAGCGAATAGAAATACGAGCACCCTGAGTACCAACATTCACGCGCTTGCTGGGGCAGGTGAAACAAGCATATTTATTACGCCAGGTTATGAATTTAAAGTGGTAGACAGGCTACTTACCAATTTCCATCTACCCAAAAGCACATTACTTATGCTAGTGTCCGCCTTTGCAGGTTTTGGGCATATCAAGCATGCTTATCAACATGCAATAGAACAAAAATACCGCTTCTTTAGTTATGGTGACGCCATGTTAATAGAAAAGAAGTGAACGATTTGGTCAACACAAACACTAATTGAGGCGTTTATAAATGAAATCAAAGAAAGCAAAAAAATTGTACAACACAAAATTTAATCTATTGTTTAAAAGTTTCTTTTTAATGATGGCTACTATTGCCTCAGCTAGTTTACAAGCTCAAATTCTCCCTCAGGCGGAATTAGGCATTAAAATTCCTATGGCGAAAGCGCCGAGCACGCGCCCGATGACAGTGGCTTATTTTCCTGCACTAAAAACTTATTTCATCGCAGACGGCGGATTAGCACCTATGGGAAGCGAAACCGAAGCGCCAATTTCGAAGTCTGAGATTCACGCTTACAGTTCAGAGGGCAAATATATCAACTCGGCTAAACCTGGTTATGACAATCGTTCTATTTACTACAATGCCAATACAGGCAAAATCGAAACAATCACTTTCAATATCTCCAGCGCAGTAGGCTTTGCGCCCAATACAGGCATTTACGCTTTACAAGTTTCTGAAACGGGTGAGATTAAAGAAAGCTCTGATGAAATTATGCAATTTAACCCAGCATTTGGTGACCAAGCAACCATGCCGAGCTATGACCCAGAAAGCAAACACTACTTTGCAAAACAAAGCCGCAGTAATAAAGTGCTGATAGTAGATGCTTCGAAACGAGAGCCAATTGGAGAAATTTATTTAGATCTCACTAGAGCTGGCGTGGCGTTTGATGATATTACTGACAGTTTTGCAGCCTATACTGGAATCAAAGGTGAGGAATTGGTGCTTTTAGATGTTGACCACAAAGCAGCACTGGTATTTGATTTGAATGGTAAATTTGTTGCCAAAAGCGAGCTACCAAAAGATCTAAAACTGCGCGCTAAAAACCATTACAACGGTTTAGGTTATGCCAATGATATGCTGTTTGTATATCACGAAAGCGAAGGCGAGTTTGGCACTTATTACGGTTTCAAGCTTTTTAAATAATGACTGAGTTATAAAAAAACCGCGCACTTTGAACTGCACCCCAATAGTTGGCCATATGTCTAACTTATTAAGGTGCAGTTTTTTTAATTTGAATATGCCCTTATTTACCGAGCATGCCTGCTACTTTGCCAGATACCATGCCAAATACAGCGCCTAATACAACTGAAATAATGACAAGGATTGCTGGATTAGTTAAATTCATTGCTGTTGCGTTGCCTGCTGTGTTTGTAGAAAGTGCTAAACCTGCAGTTGCAGCATATCCATAAACATTAGCTGGGACGACAGAAAGCAAGTTCATACCTGCTACTGCAACCAATGGGAAAACTGTCACAGCAATAATCACCGGTGCAGCCAAAGCGCCTAAGCCACCTAAAGCGCCGCCACTTACCAATGCCAAAGCAATAGCAGCCATCACAGCGCCAAAACTCATACCAGCAATGGTTTTTTGCAACGCAGCGTTGTCACCGCCTGTATGGAAATAGCAACCCCAAGCGATAAAACCAACCCAAACAATAGCAACGCCTGCAAGTGGATTTAATGCTAAAAATGCCCAAACGCCACCTAATAAAGCAATACTTAAAGCTAATGCAGTTAACTTCGACATACTCAATCTCCCTTAAATTTTGAGTTAAAACTCATATAAAAATTAAAATTACTGAGAATCACAGTCTTCAATGATTTCGTAGCAGATCGCCTTGATGCACCGCGAAAGTCATTTTGACAACGCATGTTATCCCCGTTTTGGTGCACGACGCAACAGTTTTTTTACAGCAAGATGAAAGTGGTGTGAACTTTTGAAGAAAGAATCAATCGTTTTTTGCGGTAACGCGATTTCCGTAATCCCAGTTTTTACGCCATGCGCCAACCACAAGGGTAGGATATTCCGGTTTACCTAAACTACCGTTGTAACGACCCAGTGCACGGTAATAATCGCCATTTTCGATATCGAGATAGTGCCTTAATATGGTGCAACCATAACGTAAATTAAGGCGCATATTAAATAAATTGTGATCTGGATTACCAATACTTTTTACCCAAAAAGGCATTACTTGCATATAACCACGCGCGCCTACATTAGACACCGCATATTTTTTAAAGCCGCTTTCCACTTGAATCAATCCCAATACTAATTGTGGATCTAGCCCGGCACGAGATGCTTCATAGTGGACACTTCTTAAAAACTCTTCACGGTAAGTTTTATCAGGTAAACGTTTTCCCAAGCGGGCGGACATTGTATCCATCCACGCTTGCCCTTCTTCTTGGCTAGCAAAAATCAAACGCGGCGCTGCTAAATCGCTAATCGATTTTTGCATCATGGCTTTAACGCTGTTAGAAAGCGGCTCTTCTTTCTGGTTACCAGCTTGCGCGCTCAAAGCAAAGCCCAACACCAGCATCAAAAATGCTATTCTTAAACCTTGCAATTTAACGCTTTTATGCAAATCAATTACCCTTGTAATGCCGTTTTAATATGCTGAATAATAGCACCATGGGGAATGTTTTTGGCTTCAGCATCAGCACGTGCTTTGTACTCTACATTGCCCTCTGCTAAACCTCGCTCACCCACCACAATGCGATGCGGAATGCCCAATAAATCACTCTCCGCAAACATCACACCAGGACGCTCACCACGGTCATCTAACAATACATCTACGCCTGCATTTTGCAAATCGTTGTATAGTTGCTGCGCTGTAGTCTTCACAACTTCACTTTTATCCATACCTATAGGACAGATAATAACCTCAAATGGCGCCATTGCAACTGGGAATATGATGCCTTTTTCATCATTACCTTGTTCAATCGCCGCCCCTACAATACGCGACACCCCGATCCCATAGCAACCCATCTCCATCACTTGGCTTTGGCCATTTTCATCCAAATAAGTTGCGTTCATCGCGCTTGAGTATTTTTTACCAAGTTGAAAAATATGGCCGACTTCAATGCCACGACACAGCGAAAGTTTTCCTTTACCGTCAGGGCTAGCATCACCCTCTACCACATTGCGAATATCCGCAACCTCTTGCAGTTCTGGCAAATCGCGACCAAAGTTTACACCCGCCAAATGGAATTTAGGTTTATTGGCACCACAAATAAAATCGCTTAATACGGCCACAGCACGGTCTGCAATCACTCGAGTTTCGGGTTTCAATCCTACCGGACCTAAAAAGCCTGCTGGACAATTAAAATACGCTTTAATTTCATCGGCATCAGCAAACCTAAACTCACTTAGTCCTTTGATTTTATTTGCTTTAATTTCATTTAAAGTATGGTCGCCACGCAAAAGTAAAATAGTAAAAACTTCTTTATCATTTCTCTCTTTTCCCATCACTGCCAGCAATTTCATGGTGCGATTGAGCGGCACATTAAGCAAAGCAGCCACTTGCTCACAAGTGGTTTGTTTAGGTGTTTCCACATCGCGCATTTGTTCCGCAGGCGCAGGACGCGCGTGCACTGGCGCAAGCGCTTCCGCGGTTTCTACGTTTGCTGCGTAATCAGAGTTTTCACAGTAAGCCAGCGCATCTTCACCGCTATCTGCCAACACATGAAACTCTTGCGAGCCATCGCCGCCAATAGCGCCACTATCAGCTTTTACTGCACGAAACTTCAGGCCAAGCCTTGTAAACACGCTACTATAAGCCCCGTGCATTTGGCTATAGGTTTCTACTAAGGACTCTTTGCAGGTGTGAAAGGAATAAGCATCTTTCATCAAAAACTCACGTGCCCGCATCACGCCAAAACGGGGGCGAATTTCATCACGGAATTTTGTTTGAATTTGGTAAAAGTTGAGCGGTAACTGCTTGTAACTGCTGATTTCTTTGCGTGCAATATCGGTAATCACTTCTTCATGCGTCGGGCCAAAGCAAAAATCACGTTCGTGCCTATCTTGAATTTTAAGCATTTGTGGGCCAAACACCTCCCAGCGTCCCGTTTCATCCCACAATTCTTTTGGCTGAACTGCAGGCATTAACAACTCAAGCGCGCCCGCTTTGTCCATCTCATCCCGCACAATATTTTCCACCTTACGCAAAACGCGTAACCCAAGTGGCATCCAACTATATAGCCCACTACCGAGCTTTTTAATCAACCCGGCACGCATCATTAATTTGTGCGAAATTAATTCCGCGTCGTTTGGAGCTTCTTTTTGGGTGGAGATAAAAAATTGTGAGGCGCGCATGATGTTGTAACTTGTTGAAAAATGTGAATTTTAGCGCGAAACGCTTCTTAAGTCAGCTAAAAGCTATTGGTTCACATGCACGGTTTGAATGTTTGAATCTTTTTTCCTTACCTTGCCAATCGGGCTATCATCAGGTTTGTAATTGTTTTTCCATTGCGCAAACGGCACAATAGTCGCGGCATGCCCGTTATCATAAAACCAACTATCTACTGCAAACCGATCACCAGATTTGCTTTCAAGAATCACCGCGGTGGTATGCGGCCAACCAGTAAAAAAGAAGTTGCGTGTATGCATATCCTCAATTACGTGAAATTTCAAATAGCCTTTTTGCTGTAAAAGCCGCATATAGGTAGTGCTATTGATTGCCTCGTCGTTACAATCCTGCTGGCCTTTGTAGGCTGAATTATCGAATGTGCCAGCCAGATCGCCTGATGTGCCAATTTTCTTACCTACTATCTCTTCAAGGGCACCGATCGCAAGAGATATTTGCTTGCGTTCGGCTTCTGCATTAGCTGGCAGCGGATTAAATAATTTAGCTATTGGTAGCCAATCCGCTTCGCTTAAACTCACTTTATCTGCCTCGTAACAACCACCACCTTGGCAGATTTCAAACTGATTAAGTGTTGGATTTTGATGGAAAATACGGGTAATTTCTGTTAAATCCGCATGTGCCAAGCCGTTAAACAAAAGACAAAAACTACAAAATAACTGGCTTATTCGATATTTCATTACGTTTCTTTTTACTTGTCGTGGTTTTAGGTTTTTTATTATCTAAGGGAAAATGCTTTTCTAGCAACGCGCCAATTTTGTTTATGCCGTACAAAACACCGGCCTCAAACTGACCGCGCATAAACATTACTTCCATCTCACTGCAAATCGCAGTCCAATTGACATGGCCAATGTGCTTATCGATACCGCGATCGGCCACAATTTCCACATCTCGATCTGCAAGCAATAAATAAATAAGTACGCCGTTATTTTCTTCTGTATCCCAAATATGAAGCCGACTAAAAATTTCTATGGCGCGCTTTCTAGGCGTTTTTTGGTGAATTATTTCGTATGGATGTAGACCAGCTTCTACCACAAAACTGATCTCACCTCCGTGTTTACTCTCGCTCGCCTCAATCGCTTTTTCAATATTATGTAAGGCAATATCAGACAAATAGCTTTTGACTTGCCAGCGATGACTGACAAGATGTTTAGAGAATCGAATAAGGTTATTTTTCCGCATTACCAGCTTCCAGAGGCGCCACCGCCTCCAAACCCGCCACCGCCACCAGAGAACACGTCCCCGCCGCCACTTGAAAACCCACCACCACCAAACCCGCCACCACCCGAGTAACCTCGCTGATAACCGTTAATGCCACGCCCGCCAAGCATCATGGTAACAATGAACGCTATCAACGCCAAAATACCCGCGCCTAATACAGAGAGTCCAAGCAACCAAACAATACCGCCAATTAAACTTCCATTTAAAAAACTTCCTGGAAATGTGCCAAACCAACTACGTAATACCAAACCAGTAATGAGCCCACCAAACATTAAAATTGGTAGTAGACCCCCAAAATCTTGAGTGCTGAGTGGATGCTTTGTTGCGCTTGGTGCAGGCAAGGCTTCGCCATCCACCAAACCAATTAGTCTATCGACACCTTCATTCAAGCCATTTGCAAAATTGCCTTTTTTAAATTCTGGAGCGATTACTTCAGAAATAACGCGTTTAGCGGTCAGGTCAGGAATCGCGCCTTCCAATCCATAACCAACTTCAATGCGCATTTTGTGGTCGTCCTTAGCCACCAACATTAAAATGCCATCATCGACTTTCTTGCGTCCGATTTTCCATTTCTCAACAACACGGATTGAGTACTGCTCAATTTCTTCTGGCTTGGTCGTTGGTACAATTAAAACCGCAATTTGGCTCCCTTTTTTCTGCTCAAATGCGCTTAACTTTTCTTCAATTTGAAGTTTTTCTGCGGTTGATAATGTCTGTGTTAAATCGGTAACGCGCGCACTCAAGTCGGGTATAGCGACAAGTTCCGCCAACACCATTGGGCTGAATAAAACCTGCAACGCCAGCAACAGCGTCGCAAACAGTGTCTTCAGTTTTATAAAGTGAACTTTCACTTAGGAAGATTACTTCTTATCGCCAAAATCAACGCTTGGCGCAGTCGAAATTTCCTTCTCGTTTTCCACCGTAAATTGTGGCTTAGGTTTATAACCAAACATCATTGCTGTTAGGTTGTTCGGAAAGCTACGCACAGCAATGTTGTAATCCTTTACCGCTACAGTATAACGCTCGCGCGCAACAGTAATACGATTTTCAGTGCCTTCCAATTGCGCTTGTAAATCTCTAAAACCTTGGTCGGCTTTTAAATTTGGATAATTTTCCGAAACCGCCATTAGGCGTGATAAAGCACCTGTCAATTGACCCTGAGCTGCTTGAAATTTAGCAAATGCAGTTGGGTCATTAAGCACTTCTGGCGTCACTTGCATACTACCCACTTTGCTACGTGCCTCAGCAACTTCAGTCAGCACTTTATCTTCATGATCAGCATAGCCTTTAACTGTTTTAACCAGATTAGGAATTAAATCTGCGCGACGTTGATATTGATTGAGTACTTCTGCCCATTTTTGTTTCAATTCCTCGTCTGACGATTGAAACTGGTTGTAACCGCAACCACTGAGCGTGAAAAGCATTAAAACAAAGACAAATTTTGCAAATAAATATTTCATATTATTTCCTTCAAAAAGAAAAGTTAAGCGTAGCAAGTATATGGTGTTCGCGCATCAAAATACAAGGTTTATAAGACGCTTTTTGCCAAACATAAATCGGCCCAAGCGTTGGCTTTATCTGCGATGTTTTTAAGCAAATGGCTGGGGTGGTATGTTACTACCACTGGCAAATTGTTGTGTTGATGCAATTTGCCACGCAAATCTTCAATTTGTAGCGCCAAATTTAACAAGGTCGTAGCTGCCAGTTCGCCCATCACAATAATGACTTTTTGGGTATAAGCACTCAAATCTAACATGCCCTGCGAGCCAATATCCACGAGCGGTTTGGTGTGCATAGCTTTTAACATATTCTGCAACAAAACCTCTTCTTCGTTGCTACTCAGGGCCTCTAGCAGAAATAAATAATTCGTGTCATCACTAACAATAATGCGTAAATTTTGTGGCTTCGCTTGCGCATCCACCATTTCGACAATTTGCATAGGCTCAGGTTTTAGCTTAACAGTAGGCTTACGAAGCTGCCATGTCGGCAACAACTCTAACTCTCGAAGCATATCCTCACGCGTTAAACTCATATCGCCAATCCCATCATTATGGCGTCTTCTCGACCATTATGTGCTGGATAATAATTACGACGAATCGACATTTCATTAAATCCCATTTTCTCATACAACGCTATGGCAGAAATATTACTGGTACGCACTTCTAAAAACATATTGGTTGCTTTGTATTGTTTGGATTTTTCAATCATATGTTCGAGCAAAACCCGCCCCCAGCCTTGTTTTTGATAGGATTTTGCAACGCTAATATTAAGTAACTGCGCCTCGTCCAGCACCAACATCATCAGGGCATATCCGATTGTTTGATTTTGTAAAACAAGCACCCATGCGCTATGTCCAGCATTGAGCGAATCTGCAAAATTTACTCGCGTCCATGGATGCGAGTAAATGGTCGGCTCAATTTGCATTACTTGATCCAAATCCTCAGCCTGCATCGGACGCAATTGATAATCGGGCTTTAGCATCGCACTCATAAACGAAGCCCTTGCTCGCGCTCTTTGCTAGTTAAGGCAACGCGATTACGAATATAAATTGGCCTAGCTTCACTAGCTGACTTTGCTTTTCCAGAAGCAAAGAAAGGCACCGCAAGCTGCAGAATCGCTTCAGCTGTTGGCGTAATATTAGCTAGTATTTGACATTTGTACTTGGCACTTAGCACCTCAGTATATGCCACCCAACCACTGCCTGCACCTACCCAATTGCCTGCAACAAGCACTGGCGCATCTTCTGGTTTGCAGACTTGTGTAGCAATAATTTCATGCCATTTAATGTCCGATTTCTCTAGCAGGCTAAAATATATTTCACCCATGCGCGCGTCTGTGCAGACAATCACCTTCTCTTTTCCACTCGCTTGCGCAACGGCATGAAGCGTATTGATGCCTACCACGGGCAGATTTGCGCCGAACCCCAAACCCTGTGCCACGCCACATGCCACACGCACCCCAGTAAATGCGCCTGGACCTGCACCATAAGCAATGCCATCTAAATCTGACAGTTTAATTTTTGCTAAGTCCAGCAGTGCCTGAATTTGCGGCAAAATAAGCTGTGATGCCGCTTGACCAGCATTTTGAAAATGCGAATAGCTAGTTCCGTTCGCCTCCAAAGCGATGGATAAAAATTCGGTTGAGGTGTCAAATGCGAGCAAGTTCATGTAACCGCCATTTTGACATAAATCAACTAACTTACTAAATTTGCACGCATACAAAATTCGCTCTGCTAAAATGCATTTAATCAAAAATTTGGTGGTTTTATGGAAGCTTTGCGGACTGTTAATATCAAATCTTGGCAAACTGAGGTGGACACCGAACTGCGTAACACACTCACACTTGCGCTAGAGCAAGGTCAAGTGCTGTTTTTTCCAGAACTAGCATTTGTATTGGAAGAAAGTGAAAAGCAGTTTTTATCGCCAAGTTGGCTCAATGGTAGCCGCAAAAATATTAGTTTGGATGGCGAAAAAGTAGGCGGTGCACAAGGCTCAGCAGAGCAATTGGCGGAGCTTGCCGCCATGGTGGCGCGCTTTTCACAACAGGCCACGCATTTGGTGCAGCAGCTTTTTCCTAATTATGTGCGCTACTTGCACCAAGCGCGCACCAGTTATCGCCCAACAGCCATAAATGCGAATCAAGCGATTTCTTGGAAAAAAGACGATACGCGCCTGCATGTGGATGCTTTCCCCTCGCGCCCAACGCATGGCGAGCGCATTTTGCGCGTGTTTGCCAATGTGAATCCAATTCAAGAGCCTCGCGTATGGCGCGTTGGTGAGCCGTTTGAAGCCACCGCCAAACGCTTTTTACCCAACATCAAGCGCCCAGTCATCGGTTCTGCCAGCTTGCTCAAATTGCTCAACATCACCAAAAGCAAACGGAGTGAGTACGACCATATTATGTTGCATCTGCACGATAAAATGAAGGCGGACATGCATTACCAAGAAACGGTGCCGCAAGAAACCGTGCACTTTCCGCCTGGTTGCGTGTGGATTTGCTTTTCAGACCAAGCCTTGCACGCCGCCATGAGCGGGCAATTTATGTTTGAGCAAACGTTTCACCTGCCCGTTGCCGCCCTGCAGCACCCTGAGCTTTCACCGCTTAAAGTGCTAGAGCGCCTAAAAGGCCGTGCTTTAATTTAGTTGTTTAGGATTTGGTGACTTTGGAATTTCGTTAGTCATGCGTAATTTTGCCGCGCAACTGCTTTAATTGCTTGCGAATTGTCTTGCCCTCTAAGCGCCGTTGTTTTGAGCCATAACTCGGCTTAGTTGCGTAACGCATCGGTTTTACCTGATTGGCCGTATTTACAATCTCGTGCAGCCGCGCAATCGCATCTTTTTTATTCGCCTCTTGCGTACGATATTGCTGGGCTTTAAGTATCAACACGCCTTCATCGGTGATGCGATTATCTTTGCTATGCAAAAGCCGATTTTTAAGCCAATCGCTCAAACTTGAGGCATGAATATCAAAGCGCAAATGAATCGCGGACGAGACTTTATTCACGTTCTGACCACCAGCACCCTGCGCACGGATGGCGGTAAGTTCGTATTCGGTTTCAGGGATTAAAATCAATTTTAAAATAAATTCTCTTGTTTACCATTATCATCTTTTTCAAGCATAGAACGCGCTGCAGCTTTGGCTCGAGAAATCATATTGCCAACATCTTTATTTACATTCATCTCAATTAGATCAATATCAGGATGCTGGTTTACAAACACCCGAAAAATCTCATCAGCAAATGCTTGCCCTATTGTCTCCACACCTTTGAAATCTAACATTACCGTTTTAAAACGATCCACCCTATTTAACAGCCGTTTCGCCTGCGAACGCGATACTAGAGCATCATCACCATACTGAGTTAGTCTAACTGGCACTACTGTTTTATTAAACCCATAATCATCACCTGCAAATTCATCAAATATTCTCTTTAATTTACGAGCAGTATGGTTTTTTACTTTCATGATTACTGCAGTTCCTTTCGTGGCTCTTGTTCTCTCAAATATCCAATCCTCTTTACGTCCATATTGATGACTAAAATCAACCCCACCAGAAAAAATATGATAGCTATCACACGCGCGCGAACTAAAAAAAATGCCCTCTCCAGAATGGTTGGCTGGGTCAGTAGTAAATTTACCTTTCGCTAACTCTAGTACAGCATGTCGCTCGTCAAACAAACCTAATTTAGTTTGAATTTTCTTAAAAATACCAACACCATCATCTAAAATGATTATTTGAGTTGCAACAGCAGACTTTGTAAGCTCAACTGTTACTTTTTCAGCTAAAGAATGGTCAATCACATTGTTAAACATTTCTGTAAAACAATAATCCCATATATTTAGTACGTTATCAGGCATCAGTCCAAGAGCAGGCTTAATGTCGCGCTGCCAAATCTCGTGCTCAGCTAAATTAGCTGCTAATAAATATGTTTTAACTAAAGTAGCGTGTGAAGTTAAAGAATAAACACGACTTCTAGTATTACCAGCAGTACTAAGCGTTTTCTCTTTGACCAATTTTTGTAGATGCTTATTAGCTGCTTGACGTGAAATTTTAAATTTCTTGGCAACAACTTTTGCAATTTCGGATGGATGTTTTTCAACATTCTCTAAAATAAAAGTTCGGCAATCTTCACTACTTTGACGAATAACTGACATAAAAACCTCTAAATGCTTGTCAACTTAACAAACAGTCATTGTCAACCAACTGTTGGTTTATTGTCAACTTAAGGCCATGTTATTGTCAATTTAATTTAAGAAAAAACGCTTCTACATCTGCCAATTCTTTCGTGCGCCTAAACGGCGGCAAGCTCTGCCAGATGCGCCTCCCATAAGGCTTGGTAATTAGGCGCGGGTCACAAATCATAAGCACGCCTCTATCCGTCTCGTCGCGAATCAACCGCCCTGCGCCTTGTTTAAGCGTAATGACCGAGTACGGTAGTTGATATTCCATAAAAGCGTTTTTGCCTTCTTCCTCCATTTTATCAATCCGTGCAGAAAGTACTGGGTCATCGGGTGGTGCAAACGGGAGTTTGTCGATAATGACCACGCTCAAGGCTTCGCCGCGCACATCGACGCCCTCCCAAAAGCTCTGCGAGCCAACCAGCACCGCGTTGCCATAGGCGCGAAAACGGTCGAGCAACTCGGTGCGAGTACTTTCACCTTGCAGCAAAAGTGGATACTCCATGCCCTTGCTGCCAAAGGCATCTTTAAGCAAAGCGTGAATCTCGCGCATGGCCTTGAGCGAGGTGCACAGCACAAACGCACGGCCTTGGCTGGCTTGCAACACTGGCAGGGCGGCGGCGGCCACAGAGGCGGCATAGGCGGATGAGTTAGGGTCTGGCATGCCAGCAGGCGCATAGAGCAAGGCTTGTTTATCGTAATCAAACGGGCTTTGTAGATAGAGTGTTTCGGCCGCGTACAAGCCCATTTGCGCTTGATAATGACTAAAATCACTCTTAACGGCCAAAGTGGCGGAGGTAAAAATCCAAGCGCGTGGTTGTGCGTTTAGCTGTTTGCTGAAGCCATCAGCAACGCTTAATGGCGTAGCATGAAGCTGAATCGATTGCGTAAATACTTCTACCCAACGCACCAAGTTATCATTCTCTACCTTATGCCAACGTTTGAGTTGAACTAGCAATTCCTCACCGCGTTGCCAACATTTTTCCAGTAACGGGTCACGCCCTGCTTGGGTTTCTAGTACTTTGGTCAAGTCAGCCAATTTTTCTTGTAATAGGGCAAACGCGTCATCAAACCCTTTTAACGCCATCACCTTTTTCACAGGCATACGCGAGCCTTCATACTGAAACACCAACCGAAAGTCTTTACAGGCTTTTTCTAAAGGCGGCACGGCCTCTGCCAGCGCAATACAATCTTTTGCCAAGCTGAGCTGTGCCATTAGACTATCGCGCGCCAGCTCTATGACTTGGCTAGTGGAAACATCTTCCCCAAAAAATAAACCTGCGACTTCAGGCAATTGGTGCGCCTCATCAAAAATAACCGTATTTGCACTAGGCAATAACTCGGCCACGCCTTCATCGCGCAACATTACATCGGCAAAAAACAAATGGTGATTCACCACCACCACATCAGCAGCAAGGGCTTTTTTGCGCGCCTCCATCACAAAGCACTCTTTGTAATATTGGCAATCTTGACCAAGACAATTGTCACGCGTGCTCGTGACATTTTGCCAAACGGTCGCATTTTCAGGCACTTCGGTGAGTTCTGATTTATCCCCCGTTTTGCTGTTCTCGGCAAACGCTTGAATGATAGGGATGTACCTCGCATCCTCGCGCGAGGCAAATCGCCCTTCTTGACTGGCGCGGTGAAGATGGTCGTGGCAGACATAATTGGCACGGCCTTTTAGCATCGCCACGGTGACGGGGACTTTTAATGCATCACGCACATTGGGCAAATCGCGATTAAACAACTGGTCTTGCAAGGTTTTGGTCCCAGTAGAAATAATCACCTTGCCGCCCGAAAGTAGCGCAGGCACCAAATAAGCAAAGGTTTTGCCTGTGCCTGTGCCCGCCTCTGCAATGAGTTGCTTGTTTTGTAGAATAGCTTCTTCAATCGCAAGCGCCATTTTGACTTGCTCGGCACGCTCTGAATAACCTTGTATGGATTGTGCGAGATGGCCTTGTTTGGAGAAAATTTGACTTAATTGTGCGTTTGATTTATCGACAGATGACATAAGTCAAATTATCCCATGAATAATATGCTGTGCGCGAAAAGCAACGAATCGTGGCAAAAATAGGTTTTTTACATACAAAACTATTGTGCTGGATGCGATACCCTGATAGCCTAACAATGCAGGGAGAAGAACGACGTTAAGTGTCATCAACTTTATTTAGGGAGAGAATGATGGATTTAAGTCTTATAATTCAACTAATTAGTGGTGCTGTAGGCGGCAATGTTGCCGGTAACTTAATGAAAGACTCAAGCTTAGGTACGGCTTTAAACTCTGTCGTTGGTGTGCTTGGTGGTGGCTTAGGTGGTCAATTGCTGAGTATGCTAGGTGTAGGCGGTGCAGCTGCGGCTGGCGCGGCTGCTACTGGCGGCGGCATGGATATTGGTTCTATCCTTAGCCAAGTAGCGGGCGGTGGCGTTGGTGGTGGTGTATTACTTGCCATTGTTGGTATGGTCAAAAGCGCGATGGCTAAATAACTGCTCTAAATCCTGCCCTACTATCCTAGGGCAGGCTTCTAACTTCAAAACTCTATGAAAAATTTATCGATACTTTTTTGCGTATTATTCAGCTTCTGTGCTGTTGCACCTGTATTTGCGACCGAAAGCCTGACGAATCAAATCATGGAAAACGCTTCTGGCGACCAAATTATGCTGCTTGATGCGCCGAGTAGCGATGAACAATCTCCACAAGTTTCAGACTGGCAGGCTAAAACGCAGGAAATTTTAATCAACGCCATGAGTTTAACTGGCATTAAATACAAATACGGCGGTAATAGCCCAAGCACAGGTTTCGATTGCAGTGGTTTTGTGCGCTATGTGTTTAGCCAAGCAGTCAATTTAGCTCTACCTCCAACTGCACGGGCGATCAGCCAAATCGGCAAAACCGTAAGAAAAGACGAACTCCAGCCTGGTGATTTAGTATTTTTTAACACGCTGAAATCTGCTTTCTCGCATGTTGGCATTTATATCGGCGACAATAAATTTATTCATGCACCCAGAAAAGGTGCTGCCGTGCGTGTAGAAAACATGCATACCAGCTACTGGGAAAGTCGTTTTGATGGCGCGCAAAGGCTAGAAGATGAAGCAGAGAAATCAACGAATGTTGCACAAAAAACTGGCCAAACACCTTAAAAAAACGACAAATACTAAAATAATTACAAAAAAAAGCTACGTTTGCAGCTTTTTTTATTATGCATAATTTTAATCTGTAAATTTGTTAATATCGCCAGGCTTGCGTAGCATTTTATCCACTTCGCCGATGTGAAGCTCTTCTTGATAAATCATCTCGCGGGCATATTCCTCCAACATGACAGAGTCACCTTCGACTAACTTTAATAACGCTTTATAAGCATTTAATGATGCCGTTTCGTGTGCCAACGATTCACGCAAAATATCACCAATATCATGGTTATGCGTCTCCAAAAGCTGCCCAATTGAAAGCGAAGGATGGCCGCCTAAATGCGTGACAAGCTCACCTGCTTTATCCGCATGAGCCAGAGATTCAGCCGCCTGTCCACGCAACCAAGATACAATAGGGATGCGGTTGTATCCAAATACCATCAGTGCATAATGCGTGTAACGTACCACGCCTGCAAGTTCAAATTCCAAAATCGTGTTCAAAGCTTTAATGACTGCTTTACTGTCTTTTTTTGCCATCACCATCTCCGTTTTTTACGTTTAATACATACACAATACACAATTCTTTGCAAAAAAACAATGCGCCAAGAGCCTCATGGATACTGGCTCACAGAGCATCACCCATCATGTTTTATTGTTATCAGAATGCCCCAAATCACGCGCTGGGTCTATCACATCGCGAATAAGCTGCTTGAGCTCTTTCGATTCGGGAAACCGTTCTGCTATTTTACGAGAAAAAATGACGACGCCATCAAGGCGCACCTCAAAAATGCCGCCAACGCCTGGCTGCAAACTCACCGCTTTTAAATCGGCTTCAAAAGTAGTCAGTAGCTCTTGCGCGAGCCAAGCCGCACGCAATAGCCACCTACATTGTGTGCAATACTCAATTTCCACCTGATACTTATGCATTTTTACTCCAAATTTTGCATTGCATACTATGAAACTCACTTGAAATAGCGCAAAATGAACCTATTGATACATTGTAAGCTCTTAACTCTAGTTAAATCACTATAAAAAAGGTAATTCATGCGTTCTAAATTTGAAAAATTTGGCTTAATCGGCTCTGGCGTACTTATTGGTGTACTCATTAGCCTTAACTTATCCGCACTCGCTGACAAGCCTGTGTTACCTCAGCTCCCGATTGATGATTTGCGTGTCTTTGCTGAGGTATTTAGTAAAGTTAAAACGGATTATGTAGAACCTGTTGAAGATAAAAAACTGATTAACGAGGCATTAACTGGCATGCTCGCAGGTTTAGATCCACACTCAACATTTATGGATGCTGACGCTTACAAAGATTTGCAAGCTGGAACACAAGGTGAGTTTGGCGGACTTGGGATTGAAGTGGCAATGGAAGACGGCTTAGTAAAAGTAGTTTCTCCTATTGAAGATAGCCCAGCCTATAAAGCAGGTTTAAAGCCTGGTGATTTGATTATGAAGTTAGACGATACACAAGTTCGTGGATTAAGCTTGAACGACGCAGTTAAAAAAATGCGGGGCGCACCAGATACAAAAATCGTGTTGACTGTCTTACGCAAAAGCGAACCTAAACCGCTCACTTTCTCACTTGTGCGCGCTATTATTAAATCGCAAAGCGTGAAAAATAAATATATCGAGAAAGATTATGGCTATGTTCGCATTACACAGTTCCAAGAACATACGGGTGAAGACCTCGCAAAAGCATTAAAATCGCTTCATGACCAAAATAAAGGCCCATTCAAAGGCTTAGTGTTGGATTTACGTAATAACCCTGGCGGTTTACTGGATTCAGCCGTTGGTGTTTCAGCAGCATTTTTACCTAAAGATAATCTTGTCGTTTACACAGAAGGTCGCGCACCTGACTCAAAAATGCAACTTAGTGCAACACCACAAGATTATGCGCGCCGTGGTAGAGGTGATTATTTGAAAGACTTACCTGCCGATTACAAAAAAGTACCAATGGTGGTACTTGTTAATGCCGGTTCTGCTTCAGCTTCTGAAATTGTTGCAGGCGCTTTACAGGATCATAAGCGCGCCACGATTTTGGGCATTCAAAGCTTTGGTAAAGGTTCAGTACAAACCATCTTACCAATGAACAATGGCAGTGCGATTAAGCTTACTACTGCGCGTTATTTCACGCCGAACGGGCGCTCTATTCAAGCCAAAGGCATTGTTCCAGATATCACTGTAGAAGACGGTTTTGACCAATCCAATAACATCCATGAAGCGGATTTAAGTCGCCACTTATCAAACCCAAAAGATGCAGATGCGAACAAACCAGCAGATGTTTCTGATGCGGCAAAAGAGGCTACCAGAAAATCTAACGAAAAAAAATATGCTGAGCAAAAAGGTCCAATTGAGCCTGCAACTAAAGATGATATTCAGTTTGTGCAGGCAATGAACGTACTTAAAGGCTTGCCAGTGCAAAAAACACCAGAAACCAAAACTGATACTGTTAAAACAAATTAGGCTTTACCCTCTCATAAACCCTGCCAGTAAGCTAAAATCGGCAGGGTTTTTATTTGTTATTTTTTGTAAAACTATTGGGTATTAATTCAAAATTAGATTAAACTAAATTCATGCTTATTGACAAGCTTATTACCACTTTTGATACAGGTTTACGCACCGTTTTGGCGAGTGCGCACACAAGTCGCACACGACCAGATAAGCTTATCGATGAAACTTTGCAGTGCGATTCAAACCTAAGTGATGAAGAAAAAAAATTAGCCATTGCGTTAATGCGCGTTAATCATGTGGGCGAAGTATGCGCTCAGGCATTGTATAGCGGACAATCGTTTACTTCGCGAAATCCACAAATTGTAGATGCACTGAAACATGCAGCAGTAGAAGAAACAGATCACCTTTCTTGGTGCGAGACACGCATTCACGAGCTTGGTGGGCGCAAAAGCTTACTCAACCCTGTTATGTATGCAGTTAGTTTTACGCTTGGCGCAGTTGCAGGTGCTATTGGCGATAAGTGGAACTTAGGATTTTTAGCGGAAACTGAAAATCAAGTAGGTGCGCATTTGAGTAGTCATTTAGCAAAATTGTCACATCAGGATACTAAAACGCGTGCTATTGTGGAGCAAATGCACAAAGATGAAACTGCTCATGCGCTAGAAGCCAAGCAGCTTGGCGCGGCAGAGCTACCTGAGCCCGTAAAAGTTGGCATGAAGTTCGCTTCAAAAATGATGACAACAACCGCTTTTTATATTTAACCATTTTATTAAACCATGCAAAAATTTAGTGACGTTTTGCTTACCTTAGACAGCACCGAAGGCGTGCAAAGGATAGAGTTGTATCACGAGGATGGCAAAGCCGCTGGCGTAATCGAAAACAAGCCTGGCAGCCAAGGTTCAATCAAGGTTTACCATCACTTATACAAAATGTATGGGGCAATTACACTAGACGCTGCAGTGGAGGGCTTGGCTTTATACGCTGAACATACAGAAGATGCAGAGAATTGCCCGGGAAAGCATCCAAACGTAGATAGACTAATCGAAGTATTGGAAGAAGAAGCGCCCTTACAAATAAAAGTGATTACCAGCTAAACTTTGTATGCACTTAGCTTTGCAATTGGCGGGTGGTAAATAACCTCCAGCAAATGCCCGACTGGGTCTAAGCAATAAAACCCATGTGACCCGTCACGATGCGTTTTGGGCGCTTCGGTAATTTTGACTTTATTTTCTACAAGATACTGATGCCAAGCGTCAACATCCTCAGCAGTTTTTAACACAAAACCAATATGATCTAAGCGCTGTTGTGGCGTAGCTTCATAATCGCAACGATGCAAAGCGAAAATATCCCCGTGATTCGTTAAGTAAATATTGTCAGGATCAGGTTGCCACTCAATTTGCATGCCCATTACACGCGTATAAAAATCAATCGCCATTTCTAAATCTTTAATAAATAGCGCCACATGGCGAATGCCAATCATGCCAGCGGGCGGCGTATTTACTGCCTTACTCATTTTGGAATGCCTTTATCTCAAAGTCGTGGGTAATTTCACATGCTTTTTGCAGCATGATAGAAGCAGAACAATATTTTTCAGCAGATAGCTTAATGGCACGTTCTACTTGAGTTTCGTTAAGATTATTGCCCGTGACCACAAAATGCACATGAATTTTGGTAAACACTTTAGGTATTTCATCTGCGCGCACCGCATCAATTTCGGCCACACAATTTACGATAGGCTGACGCGCTTTTTTCAAAATGGTCACCACATCAAATGATGTGCAAGCACCCATGCCAATCAGTAACATTTCCATTGGTCGCATGCCAATATTTCGCCCACCGTTTTCCAATGCGCCATCTAGCACCACTGCATGACCAGTCTCAGATTCACCCACAAAACTGACGCCATCAATCCATTTAACATTGACTTTCATTTTACTCACCTTAATATGCAAATCATAATCGAATGCTGTTTAATGCGTTTTGCGTTACATCAACAAAATTTTATGTTTACTAAAACAAAACAGGGCCCTAAAAATGCCCTGTTTTTTTCCTAACATTCAATATTGCTAATGTTGATTTACTTAACATCCAGTAACTCAACATCAAATACCAAGGTCGCATTTGGCGGAATCACACCACCCGCTCCACGCGCCCCATAGCCCATCTCTGAAGGAATAATCAAGGTGCGCTTGCCGCCAATTTTCATACCGGCAAAACCTTCATCCCAGCCTTGAATCACTTGACCTGCGCCCAAATCAAACTTAAATGGTTCATTCCTATCAAGCGAACTGTCAAATTTCTTGCCTTTATGATCTGGTGCTTTGTCGTCATAAAGCCAGCCAGTGTAATTCACAGTGATATTAAAACCAGCCTCTGCCTCACGGCCAGCTCCAACGACGGTATCATTCTTGATAAGTTCTGTTACATTTGCGGTCATCGCGGTTTTTTCCTTATTGGTTGATGTATTTGCTGCTGAGTTAGATTCAGCCTGACAAGAATTAAGCGTTATTAAACATACGCTTGCCAAAAAAATATTGAGTAACTTCATGTTAATGTATATCGCTAATATTCAAAGAAACAATATGATAGCGTAAAACAGCTTAAGTTCGCTTTGCTTTTATATTAATCAAGGTTGTTGATGCACCCACTCAATAAGTGCATCTTGTGCCTTCTTGCTGGCTGCTGCTTTTGGGTGATTCACTATCATCACAAGCACGTGTCGATGATTATTCGCGTCTATTTCGTAACCTGCTAGTGCGCTTACTCCATCCAAAGAGCCTGTTTTAAGGTGTGCACGGCCATTTGCTTGGCTCTCATTTAATCGTTTTTTCACTGTGCCATCTTCAGCCAAAATTGGTAGCGATGCCATTAACTCTGGCATAACTGGGCTATGGAAGGCACTCACCAACATTTTACCCAAATGTTCCGCGCTAATGCGCTCTGTGCGGGACAGTCCAGAACCATTTTCTATCACCAATTCATCAAAACGCATTCCCTTACCTGCCAACCAAGCCTTGATTGCCGTGGCGCCTTTAATTTCTGTCCCTGGCGCGTCGTTTTTCTCTGCGCCGAGGGTAAGCAGTAATTGACGTGCCATCAGATTATTGCTCCACTTATTGATATCACGAATCACATAACCCAATGGATCAGATGGTTGCTCCATCACTTTGATGGCACCTGCCGGCAAATCTTGTACCTTAAGCGCCCCATTAAATTTACCACCAAGCTCTTTCCACAACTTTCGGAAAGTGTAAAAAGCATATTTTTCGTCATCGAAGACACTCAACTCCAAATATCGATCTTCGCAATCTGGTGAAAATGTACCGCTAAAAGTGACTGTGGCTTTATTCGCTTGCGATTTCACAGTGTATCCAAAATTACTCCGCCATTCGCCGCAGGCGCCCTGTGAGAACTTCATATTGTTAACGATTTGAATTTCGGGTAGCTCAAACTCTTGGCTTACTTTTACCGTACTTTCACTCGCTGAAAATTTAAAACTTGTATTGCGACCGTTCACCAAAAATGCGCTGGGCATTGCGTTGTAAGCACGCCAAGTTTCATCATCAAATGTATCTCTACTGCCTACATTTTTAGCAAAAAAACTTTTGTCGATTATTAAATCCCCCTTGATTTGCTTAATGCCCCCCTGTTGCAAACTCATTAGCAAGCGCCAAAACTCTTGTGCTTTAAAACTAGGATCGCCATAACCTTTAATAATCAGATTGCCATTCAGCACACCATTACTCACGTTGCCGTCACGATATACCTCAGTTTTCCATCGATACACTGGCGTAAGCATATCTAGCGCTGCATTTGTAGTGACGAGTTTCATCACAGAAGCTGGATTTAAACTGGTGTTTGCATTGTGGCTAAGAATTGGGCTCTCGCTTTCTACTGCTTGTACATAAATCGCCACATTTTGCTGAGGAATGCCTGCACTTTTAAGCGCGTCCGCAACAGTCACTGGCAGCTCTGCTTGCGCACCAAAACTACACAAATATAGCGCTAAATAAAGGGCGATTTTATTCATATACTTTTACTTAATGCATGCACAGTGGCGTCAATCAGAAAATCCATTTCCGTATCATCAATGATGTACGGCGGCATAAAATAAACGGCGTTGCCAATAGGACGAATTAACAAGCCATACTGTAAAGCAGCCGTATAACAGTCTTTAGAAAAGTTTACATTCTTTGTTTGCACATCAAATGCGAAAATCATGCCTTGATGGCGTAAATGCTTAATTGGCATGTGAGTAAGCACTTGCATTTTTGTGCTTAATCGCGCGGATTTCTCAAGATTTCTAGCAATAATATCATCCGCCTCGAATATCGCCAGAGTCGCTAAAGCGGCACTACATGCTAATGGATTTCCCGTATAGCTGTGACTATGCAAGAAACCTTTTGCCACACTATCATCATAAAAAGCAGCATAAATTTCGCTTGTACTCAGCACGACAGACAAAGGTAAATAACCTCCTGTAATGCCCTTAGAAAGGCACATAAAATCTGGCTTAATATCAGCACTTTCGCATGCAAACATAGTCCCAGTGCGACCAAATCCTACTGCAATTTCATCTGCGATTAAATGCACTTGGTACTGACTACAAATCTCCCTAGCGCGTTTAAGATAAACTGGATGATAGAAACCCATGCCAGCCGCACACTGAATAATTGGTTCGATAATAAAAGCTGCAAGCTCGTGTGCATTTGCACTTACATACGCCTCAAGCTGCTCCGCACATCTTAGTGCATAAGCCTCAGCATTTTCGCCAACTTCTGAAAGTCTAAAATCTGGGCTTTTCATTTGCATAGACTGCATTAATAGAGGCGCATAAGTGTCTTTGAAAATCGCCACATCGGTTACGCCTAGGGCACCTAATGTTTCGCCATGATAGCTATTTTGCAAGCTTACAAATTTGGTCTTGTTTGATTTACCACTATTACGCCAAAAATGAAAACTCATCTTAAGCGCAATTTCTGTTGCACTAGCACCATCGCTTGCGTAAAACGCATGGCCCAAACCAGTGAGCTTAGCTAACTTTTCTGAGAGTTCTACAACTGGTTCATGCGTAAAGCCTGCTAGCATAACGTGTTCTAGTGTGTCCAACTGCTGTTTAATTGCATCTTTAATGCGTGGGTTATTGTGTCCAAACAAGTTTACCCACCAACTACTTACCGCGTCTAAATACCGCTTATCCTCTACATCATAGAGCCAAACACCCTCACCTCTTTTGATTGGCACCAAAGGATAATGCTCGTGCTGTTTCATCTGCGTGCAAGGATGCCACACTGCTTGTAGGCTGCGATCAAGTAAATTTTTGTTAGTCATGCCTAAATTGTACGTGTTTTTTTATTAAGGTGATTGAACACAACTGCTGTTATACTTTTCTTTGAACCAAATTTGAGTTTAACAATGGATATTTTATACGCACTACACTTTTTTACCCATTTGGATGCACAATTAGGCAGCCTAATTGCAGCAAATGGTAATTTAATTTATATGCTGTTATTTGCGATTGTGTTTTGCGAAATTGGCTTTTTACCACTATTTTTCTTACCTGGCGATCCCCTAATTTTTATTGCTGGCTCATTTTGCAAAGTAGGCTCTCTCAACTTACCTTTATTGATGCTCACACTTGGCTTGGCGGCTTTTTTTGGGAATATGGTGAGCTACCGAATTGGCGCAAAAGTAGGCGAAAAAGCGCATGGCGGAAAATATCAGAGCGCACTCAAAAAAACGCAGCAATTTTACGAAAAATATGGGCAACTTGCTCTTTTTATCTCGCCCTTTGTCGCGGTCATTCGCACTTTCGCACCTTTTCTTGCGGGGGTTAGTCATATGCCCTTAAGTAAATACAGCTTTGCATCTACCATGGGCACGACGATATGGATAGTCTCACTTACACTTACTGGCTATTTTTTTAGCGACATCCCTTTTATTCGTCATCACATGGCAAGCATCGTGTTGGTCGGCTTGGGAATTGGTCTAGCTTGTGTATTAATCGGCGCATTGCTCTCAAGAAAGTCCAAAACTAAAGCATAGGTCTGTGCGCAAGCACTTGGTTTCTACCTTGGTTTTTGGCCTTGTACAACATATCATCTGCTATTTGTAGCATCTCATGAATGCTTCCGACTTTTGTTTCTGCACACAAACCCATGCTCATTGTGACCTTCATATTCGCCTGTATTTCGTGCCAAGGATATTCTTGTATCCTCTGGCGAAGCGCTTCACAAGTAGCTTTTGCCTGTAATAAATTGGTTTCTGGAAATGCAATCACAAACTCCTCGCCGCCATAACGCGCAACCAAATCTGAAGTGCGCATTTTACTCGTCATAATCTCACCGATACGCCGCAATACCTCATCTCCAACCGCATGAGAGTATGCATCGTTAATTTTTTTAAAAAAATCGATATCGCCAATCATTACACTAAACGGCCGATGGTAACGCACAGCTTGGTTAAACAAATACGCACCCTGCGTATCAAAATAACGGCGATTATAAAGCTTGGTAAGCTCATCTCGCACACTGAGCTCACGCAACAATTCTGCCTGCTTTTCTATCTGCGCGTAGGATTCACGCAATTCTGCATCGCTCGCCGCCAGTTCCTTGCTCATTTTATTAAATGCCTTGGCTAACAAAGCCACTTCATCGAAAGAGTGAATTTGCACTTGCTGACGTAAATCCCCTTGCCCCATTGCTTGGACCGCACTTGTAAGATTTCGCAAGGTGGATGTTAAGTAACTGGCATACCAAAAGCCCAGCACTAGCGCCGTAATTAAAGCGACTAACGCACCAATAACAATGGCGTGGCGCACAGCCTCAATATAGCCTAAATCTAAATCAGAGTAACTTGGTTTGCCTTCGGGTACATAATAGGCAGCAACTTTATCGTTTACGTAAATAGGCTTAAGTTCTGCCATGTGCGCAGCAATCGCCTTATCGCCAACCGCATAGGGAGGTAATTTAAATAATGAATGATAATTTGAATTAAATAGATAAAATCGAAACGCTGGCCGCACCAAGTTGCTCGTATAAGGTCGCGGGGTGCCTTTTTCTGTGGCACTAATTTCTTTTGATTGATTAGAAGCTGTTAAATTCTGATGCATCACAAGCGCATTTCGCTCTGTAAAATTGCGGAATGTTTCGTGTGCTTGCCCCTTTTGCCAGCTGCCATAAGTATTAATGTAAGCAGCCACATCGTGACTAAAGCGTTTGCTTGCATCAAGGCGAATCGTCTCATCAAACTTTTGCATAAGCTGTTGATTTGCCAACCAGCCCACAATGAGCACAGTAATCAAACTCATCAGCGCAAGGCTCAGCGCGAGTTTGGTACGCAGCGATGTTGGCGTCAGTCTGTCGAGTATATCAACGTGCTGCATCTAAACTTTCCTTAAGCAACTTCCATCAAAGCTCGCCTAACATTTGGCATTATTGCTCGCGCTCAATGCAATACGTTTTGCTCACCAACATCTATCATTAGCGAAGTTGAAATGGGTGCGCCAATATCCCAGCCCGCCTCCTTGCTAGAAAGTTGCAACATATTGCAAATCGCCAAAATTAGTTCTTGCGTTAAATTCATGCGCACATTAACACCTTCCAAGCAGCCAATATCAAGATGCTTAACGCCGTCATCGGTTAACTGCAAAGCAGTTGCCAGCATCGCTCTATCGTTACGCACTTCATTTCTCGGCTGGTATTGCGTCGAAAAATCCATTTTTTGTAATGCTTCAGTCGCCTGCGCCTCTTGCTTAAATTGCTCAACCGCTTGCGCAGGTGGCGTCTCTATTTTAATTGAGCTGGCAGTTGGTAAATGCGTTTCTCCGTTCAGTAAAGCCCAAAATTGCTTGGTAATGCGCAAAGTCAGCCAAACCATCAGTTCAGTATTGTCACTCAAGCCGACGCGGAACAGCAAACGATCTTGCTCAGCACTGTAGCTTAGGTTTAATTGCTGAATCGCCGCTTCTGGCTTAGCTGTTGGAGGTGTCGTTGTTTCGCTCAAAATAGATCTTCGCTCAAAATAAAAATTCCTTCAATTTTTTACAATTTAGCTCTTGAAAAAATAATTCACACCCCAATGTTAGCAATCTACATGCGAGAGTGCTAAAATCGCAAGTTGAAATAATTAATAACTGTAGTTTAAAGCATAACTTAAGGAGAAATCTAATGAAAATTCGTCCATTACATGATCGCGTACTTGTAAAACGCTCTGAAGAAGAACGCACAACTGCTTCTGGCATTGTGATTCCAGATTCTGCCACAGAAAAACCAGACCAAGGTGTGGTAAAAGCAGTTGGCAACGGCAAACGTGACGACAGCGGCAAAATCAATGCGCTGGACGTTAAAGTTGGCGACAAAGTATTGTTTGGTAAATACGCAGGTCAAACCGTTAAGGTAGATGGTGAAGAGTTATTGGTGATGCGTGAAGAAGACATCATGGCGATTGTTGAGTAATAGTTAAAAGTCGAATAATTTCGACGGAAAAAATGTTGAATAATTTCAACTAAAATATACTGTTGAACAACCAAAAACCAACTAATACATTGAATTTAAATAAATTCTTAGGAGATTAACATGGCAGCAAAAGACGTAAGATTCGGCGACGAAGTTCGCCAAAAAATGACTAACGGCGTGAATATTTTAGCCAATGCAGTAAAAGTAACTTTAGGCCCAAAAGGCCGCAATGTAGTTCTGGAGCGTTCATACGGCGCACCAACCATCACCAAAGACGGTGTTTCAGTCGCAAAAGAAATCGAACTTAAGGACAAGTTTGAAAACATGGGCGCACAAATGGTAAAAGAAGTGGCTTCAAAAACTTCTGACATCGCAGGTGACGGTACTACTACTGCAACTGTATTAGCGCAAGCCATTATTCGCGAAGGTATGAAATCAGTAGCGGCAGGCATGAACCCAATGGATTTAAAACGCGGTATTGATAAAGCAGTTGCTGCTGCGATTGATAATTTAAAATCACAATCAAAACCATGCACAACCAGCAAAGAAATTGCACAAGTTGGCTCAATCTCAGCAAACTCTGACGACACTATTGGTAAAATTATTGCTGATGCGATGGACAAAGTGGGTAAAGAAGGCGTGATTACGGTTGAAGATGGCTCTGGCTTAGAAAGCGAATTAGACGTAGTTGAAGGTATGCAGTTTGATCGCGGTTACCTTTCACCATATTTCATTAACAACCAAGAACGTCAAATTGCCTTATTAGACAACCCACTCGTGTTATTGCACGACAAAAAAATCTCAAATATCCGTGATTTATTACCAACTCTTGAGCAAGTGGCAAAATCAGGTCGTCCATTATTGATTATTGCAGAAGATATCGACGGTGAAGCACTTGCAACTCTCGTTGTGAACAACATTCGCGGCATCTTAAAAACTACTGCAGTTAAAGCACCTGGCTTTGGCGATCGCCGTAAAGCGATGTTAGAAGACATTGCAATTTTAACTGGCGGCACGGTAATTGCCGATGAAGTTGGCTTGAAACTTGAAACAGTGACACTCGAAATGCTAGGCCAAGCCAAACGCATCGAAGTGGGTAAAGAAAATACCATCATTATTGATGGTGCTGGCGATGAGAAAAATATCAAAGCACGTATTGCTCAAATCAAAGCGCAAATTGAAGAATCTACTAGCGATTACGACAAAGAAAAATTGCAAGAACGTGTGGCCAAAATGGCTGGCGGCGTTGCAGTGATTAAAGTTGGCGCTACCACTGAAATCGAAATGAAAGAGAAAAAAGCCCGCGTAGAGGATGCATTACACGCAACACGTGCAGCGGTTGAAGAAGGTATTGTGGCTGGCGGCGGCGTAGCGTTGATTCGTGCACGTGACGCGATTGCAAAAGTAAAAGGCGACAACTTAGACCAAGAAGCAGGCATTAAAATTGTTCTGCGTGCGGTTGAAGAACCATTACGCCAAATTACTGCTAACGCAGGCGTTGAACCATCTGTTGTGGTGAACACGGTTGCCGCTGGTAAAGGTAATTATGGTTACAATGCAGCTAACGAAACCTACGGCGACATGATTGAAATGGGTATTTTAGATCCAACTAAAGTGACCCGTTCTGCATTGCAAAATGCGGCTTCAGTGGCTGGCTTAATGCTCACAACAGATTGCATGGTGGCTGAACTTCCTAAAGATGACGCTCCAGCAATGGGTGGCGGAGACATGGGCGGCATGGGTGGCATGGGCGGTATGATGTAGTTTCTGACTTTACTGCATCTTAAATTTTGATGCATAAAAGTTGAATAGTTAAAGTAGTACTGAAAAGCCTCGCATATGCGAGGCTTTTTGTTTTCTTAAACTAAATAAAATTAATTAAATTTTCTCCAACTTCTAAATAGCATTTAACTCAGCTTTAATTGACTTATATCAACTAGCACTCACTACATTCGGAACATAGTGAGTTCATGCCTTCCACTTATTTTAAGTTAAATGAAATTTCAAGGAGACAGAAATGAATGATATAAATTTTGGCCTAACATGGATATTAAGAATTAGTTTGCTGAGTCTACTTGTAGTGACCTCGCAAGCCAATGCCGTTCCAAGTTTTGCTCGCCAAACCGGAATGGACTGCGCAGCTTGCCATACAAGCTTTCCTGAACTAACACCATTTGGAAGAGAATTTAAACTAAGAGGATATACATTGGGTGAGCGACAATGGCTCCCCTTTGCAGCAATGGGGCAAGCCTCCATTACTCATCTGGACAAAAAATATGACAACGCTGGTGTAAAACAAATATCTCGGCAAAATGATCCTCAATTTGACATACTCAGTATCTTTGCCGCAGGTAAATTAAGCGACTTTGCCGGAATGTTTGTCCAATGGACATATAGCAACAATTCAGAACAAAGAGATGATGGCACTATTCGTCACCACAGTCAGTTAGATAATGCTGATTTCAGGATAGTTGGAAATCATGATTTTTTGGGTAAGGATTTCGTCTTCGGTGCTAGTTTGAATAATAACCCGACAGTACAAGATGCATGGAATACAACTCCTGCATGGGGCTTTCCATTTAACGGACCTAATCAACCTATACCAGGACCAGCCTTCGGATCAGTGATTGATGGAGGACTTGGTCAAACTGTTGCAGGATTAGGAGCTTACTTTTGGTGGGATAGGCATCTTTACGGTGAATTGTCTTTCTATGGTAACGCTGACGGACTATTCCGTGTATTAAGTGAAGGTCAAAGTGCATACAGACCTATTGAGGGTCGCAACAATCCATACTGGCGACTTGCATGGAATGAAGAATGGGGGGCACATTCTATTATGGTTGGGACATATGGCTTGCAAGTTGACAAGTATCTGGATGATGTCAATGGCACTGGCCCAACAGATCGTTTTACAGATTTAGCACTAGATGCCCAGTACCAATATATTTCAGACCCAGGAATATTCACTGCGCAGACAACCTTTATTCATGAAAAGCAAGATTATCGAGGAAGCTTTGACCCCACATGCGATCCTACCGCGACCTTATGTCAGAACAGGCATGATAATTTGAACACGTTCAAAGCAAAAGTAAGTTATCTATATGATGGCAAATATGGAGCCACACTTGCTTATTTCAGCACTGTTGGAAGTAATGACCCAATCGTTTTTGATAATGGCGCAGGCAATCCAGTAACAAAACCAGATACAAAAGGCTATGTCATTGAAGTTGATTACAACCCAAAAACTAATATTCGCTTAGCACTCCAATATACTGGTTATACAAAATGGGATGGTTCATCAAATAACATAGATGGCAATGGCCGCAGTCCGCACGATAACAATACGTTATTTCTAAACACTTGGTTTGCCTTCTAAATAACTGGAAAATATCATGAAAACTATCAATTGGATATTACTTAGCGTTGTTGGAATGATTACAGCTTTACCAACAATGGCAGATGAAAATGCAGCCAAACTTGATCGGCAGCAGTGTTCTATTTGTCATGGGGCAGGAGGCACTACTACTTCCGAACTTTTTCCACAGTTAGCAGGCCAGCCAGCACCTTACTTTATAAATCAGATGAAGGCGTTTCGAGATAAAACGCGTAGCGAAGAAAATGCACGTAGGTTTATGTGGGGTATCTCTTCAAGACTTTCTGACGAAGATATTCAAAGCCTAGCAACATTTTATGAAGGAATACAACCTTCTCATATGGGGAAGATTTCAGATACCGCAAAATATGAATTAGGAAAAAATATCTTTCTAAAAGGGAAAGCTGAAAAAGGTGTACCGGCATGCATGAGTTGTCATGGTGAAAAAGGTGAGGGAATAGAAGCAACACCTCGCCTTGGTGGGCAGCATGAGGCTTACCTCAAGAAACAACTAAAAGTTTTTTATGGTAGCGAACGGCCAGCCGCAATGGTTATGCATGAAATTGTGAAGGGACTTTCTGAAGCTGACACAGACGCGATTGCCCATTACTTACAAGCGCAATAAACACTTATAATCAAAAAAACGACTACTCAATGCAAAACGCAACGGTAGTCGTTCAAATATTTCTGAAGTGATAAGAAATATGCATTAAACCTCTAGGCATTTTATAATTGCGCATTAATATTTAAGACAAAATTAAAATGTTGCAAGAAAAAGCCGGTCACTTACATCCATCATGGCAGGCAATGATTGGCGATGAACTTCAAAAACCATATATGCAAAGCTTACGAATTTTTTTGCAATCTGAAAAAACTGCTAGCAAAATTATTTACCCCCCTAGCTCACTAATTTTTAATGCGTTTAACCACACACCGTTTGAGCAAGTACGCGTGGTGATTATAGGGCAAGACCCATATCACGGACCTAATCAAGCACATGGATTAAGCTTTTCAGTTCCCAATGGAGTCGCTTTACCACCCTCTTTACAAAATATTTATAAAGAAATTTCGGCTGATTTAGGCGTTACGATGTCTAAAAATGGGGATTTAACGCGGTGGGCTGAGCAAGGTGTATTGTTGCTCAATGCAACACTCACGGTTGAGCAATCACTCGCGGGTTCGCACCAAAACAAAGGCTGGGAGCAGTTTACAGATGCAGCAATTGCTGCATTAAACAAGCATCGCGCAGGTTTGGTATTTGTACTATGGGGCAATTATGCGCAAAAAAAAGGCGCGTTTATAGATGAGAATAAACACCTCGTTTTAAAATCCGTGCATCCATCGCCGCTTTCGGCACATCGAGGTTTTTTTGGCAACCGTCAATTTTCAAGCATAAATACTTATTTAAAAAGCCAAGGTCAAACGCCAATCAACTGGCAACTTTAAGTCAGAAAATTAACCAAACCGATAATTCGCCATTACCACGCCCATCGCTTGGTCCAGCAAAAGGCGCTTGCCTGTATCGTCGCCAGCCGCACCTGCGGCAACAAACAATGGCACAAGATGATCTTCACGTGGATGATTTTGGCGCGCAAATGGCGCTTGTTGCCAATCCGCCAACATGGCGTTTCGCGTTGTTGGTGTGGATTCTGCCGCCTTGGTTAAATACTGCTCAAACTCGACCGATGCTTGCATAGACTCCACGCGCCCATAACCACGCATATTGTGATAAGTATAGCCGCTGCCAATAATCAGCACACCCTCATCCCGCAATGGCGCTAGCACCTCGCCCATTTTGATATGCTCCAACGGACTGTAATTGGCTTTGATAGATAGCGTCACCACGGGAATTTCCGCCTCAGGATACATCACCATCAACGGCACAAAGGCGCCGTGGTCGAAGCCGCGATTGGCTACATCGCAAACAATTCCAGCGTATTTTAATAAATTTTGCACGCGACTTGCCAAAACCGGTTCTCCCGAAGCAGGATATTGCAGCTGATACGTGTGCGCAGGAAAGCCCGAATAATCGTAAATCATGCTCGGCTTTTGCGCGGTAGAAACAGTGAATTCTGGCGTCTCCCAATGCGCGGAAATCATTAAAATTGCTTTTGGCATTTCTGGCAACAAGCTGGGAAGCTCATGATATAAGGCTTCTGTGGCAGCGAATTCCTTACGCATTTGCGGAATGACATGCCAAGGGCCACCGCCGTGCGAAAGAAAAAGTGTGGGAAATCGAATGGTTTGCATAGCCTTTAAATTACCCCAATTGCGACTAAAATCAAGAGCAAATACCGAATATTTACATTTGATTAACTTTACGTATATACTTCGTTCAGGTTTGCACAAAGAGCAGGCAAAAAAAGCCCCGAATCAAGGGGATGAAAATCGGGGCAAAGGCCTCATCGTCTAAGGCTTCCGCTCAGGGAGGAAAGAAGCGGAAAGATAACAAAACGTCAATTTTGTTATCATATAATTTAAGACTTGCATTGGTTTGCTAAGTTCATGCTTTATTGCAAAATTTTGTATGAACTTTGTAACCAAATGTTTCATTTCAGCCATCTGAATTTTGTGCGCACCATGCGATAATACAGCATGGATAACCAATCATTACTCAAAAATCTCAACAACAAACAACTCGAGGCAGTCACACTACCACATCAATCTGCACTCATTTTAGCTGGCGCTGGTAGTGGTAAAACGCGTGTGCTTACAACACGCATTGCTTGGTTGATTCAAACAGGTCAAGTATCGCCCATGGGATTGATGGCGGTCACGTTTACTAATAAAGCCGCCAAAGAAATGCTGACGCGCTTAACCGCCATGTTACCAATCAATACCCGTGGCATGTGGGCTGGCACTTTTCATGGCTTGTGTAACCGTTTACTGCGTGCACATTACCGCGAGGCCGGATTGCCGAATACTTTTCAAATTTTAGATGCTGCTGACCAGCTTTCATCCATCAAAAGATTGATGAAACTGATGAACGTGGACGATGAGAAGTATCAGCCCAAACTAGTACAGGGCTATATTAACAGTTGCAAAGAGGAAGGCTTACGCGCCAACCAAGTAGATGCATATGACGCGCACAGCCAAAAATTGCGTGAGATTTACGAGGAGTACGACAAGCAATGTAATCGAGAAGGTGTCGCGGATTTTGCAGAGCTTTTACTACGTTGTTATGAACTTCTTGAACGTGATGTGAATATTCGTAACCATTACCAAAGCCGCTTTAAATATATCCTTGTGGATGAGTTTCAAGATACCAACCGCTTGCAATATTTATGGTTAAAATTGTTGGCAGGTAAAGAAAACTGCATGTTTGCAGTGGGTGATGACGATCAATCGATTTATGGCTTTCGCGGTGCTCGTGTGGGTAATATGACAGACTTTGAGCGCGATTTTAAAATTGAGCACATTGTTAAATTAGAAGAAAACTATCGCTCACATAGTAATATTTTGGATGCGGCAAACGCAATTATTAGCAATAACACCAATCGTTTGGGTAAAAATTTGTGGACATCAGCTGGCAAAGGCGAACCTGTGCGCGTGTTTGAAGCCTACAACGATACCGAAGAAGCGCAATTTATTGTAGATGAAGTAAAAATGCTGAATGGCGAAGGTACGCGTTTGGATGACATAGCCTTACTTTATCGCAGCAATGCTCAATCACGCATATTAGAACACGCCCTATTTGCTGCCAACATTCCGTACCGTGTGTACGGCGGTTTACGTTTTTTTGAGCGCGCCGAGATTAAGCATGCATTAGCTTATATGCGTTTGATTTCCAATGCGAATGATGACACCGCTCTGCTACGCGTGATTAACTTTCCTGCTCGAGGCATTGGTGCGCGAAGCCTAGAGCAACTTCAAGAAATAGCGCGTAGCCAAGGCGTGAGTTTATGGTCTGCCGCAACACAAGCCACAGGCAAAATCGCCCAGTTTGTCAGTTTAATCCGTGAGATGATAGACCAAGCATATGGCATCTCACTAGCAGAAATTGCAGAACTTGCTACTACCTTATCTGGCTTAAAACTGCACTATCAAAACGAAAAAGAAGGTGAAGACCGCATAGCCAACTTGGAAGAGCTTGTCACCGCCGCAGTGGCGTTTAGCAACCAAGATTTTGGCAACCACAACAATGTGGAAGAAGAAGTAGACATCATGACGCAGTTTTTAAACCATGCTAGTTTAGAAGCTGGTGAGCATCAAGCCACAGTAGGAACAGATGCGCTACAACTGATGACGGTACATGCCGCAAAAGGCTTAGAATTTATAACCGTTTTTATTAGCGGATTAGAGGAAGGTTTGTGCCCACATGAAAACAGCATGAGCGAAACTGGAGGCTTGGAAGAAGAACGGCGCTTAATGTATGTCGCAGTAACACGTGCCCGTCAACGCTTATATTTAAGCCATGCACAAAGCAGAATGTTACATGGGCAAGTGCGCTATGGCATTCCCTCGCGCTTCTTAGATGAAATTCCTGAAGAGTTGCTTAAACGTCTAAATGCCAAACAAACCTTAAAATCAGGAAACCGCGACTACAACGAACTTCCTGCAATGATGACCAAAAAAAGTGGCGAGCAAAAAAATGCCATGCCATGGAAAATTGGCCAAAGTGTGAATCACGCCAAATTTGGAAACGGTGTGGTGGTAAGTTATGAAGGCAATGCTAGCGATATGCGCGTACAGGTCAATTTTGGAAGAGAAGGCTTAAAATGGCTGGCGTTGGAGTTTGCCAAATTACAGACACTTTAGGGAGTTTTAAATAATGATTTCTTCAACTTTTATTTTCGACAAAAAACAATTTGATGAAGAGTTTTACATACTTGACAAGGTCATTTCTGAAGTTGCGAAACAAGCAACAGGCTACTTAGGAGAGGAATCTTGGGAAAATTCAGAAACTGGTCGTATTGCAAATGTGTATTACTGGGAAAGTATGGATGCATTGCAAACATTGATGCAGCATCCCAAACACCTTGAAGCAAAATCAAAACAAGCAAAATGGTTGAACGGTTATCAAGTCGTGATCGCAGAAGTAATCCGCACTTATAGCGATGAAAAATTTTTCCATCCAGCGCAACGCCTTAAAAAGGTTTAAAGCTCTAAACCTTAATTACCGCTCTAAATACGTCACGATAGCTTACATATTGAAATGCAAGCATCAAAGCGCTTGCCAAGAGCAAACAACCAAACACTAAGATTGACATAAACAACTGTGCCATCGAGGGTACCAACGCACCTAAAATGCCCACAACAATGCCCGCAAACAACATGGATAGAATAATGCCTGTTGTGAGTAGCAGCCAAGATACAGTTAACGCCAACATATGTTGTAGCGTACCCGCAATGCTTGATTTAATCGCTTTGCCCAGCGAGTAACTGTTAAAAGCAATTAACATGGGTGAAAACCATGTTGCCATCATTAACGGCACCAAAAACAAGGTAAGCTTGAGTAAAAAAGGTAACATTTTTTGCAACAACGCCATCATTTGCGACTCATTAATCTCTGTTTTACCTTGTGTAATGGCAGCCAAGCCTTGTAAATCAGAGTTCAACAAAAAGTTAACGAGAATGCCATAAATCAAACAAACCACACCAAGTAACATTAATGTCGTCATTTTGGGTTGTACCAGTTTTACAATGTCAGATAAAACTTCTGGTGTTTTTATTTCAGCGTTTCGGTACATACGCATAGCAATGGCAATAAAAATTGGCCAAATTAAAATTGTCAAAATGGCAAAAGCCTGAAAACCAGGTAAAGATGGCATCATCATAAAAAGTCCTACATACACTAACGCCAACATCAGCCATTTACGGGGACTTTGCTTAAATATTGCAAAACTTTCTTTTACCCAACTGACGCCCGTTTGTGTGCTTGATTCTAAAATTGCCATGTTCGCTCTCTAAAATATTTTCTAGTGAATATGATGCAGTTCTGTCGGTGTGGCGCGGCGTTGCAAAATCCGCTTAAAGTGATCTGGATCCTTAGCATGCGTCATTTCGCCTTCGTGCGGAAAATGCCAATCGTACAAACGCGATAACCAAAAACGCAAAGCAGCAATGCACAATAAACCTTGCCAAGCTTGCTGTTCAGCCTCGTTAAATGGACGAAGTTTAGTATAAGCCTGCATGAGTGCGTTGAGTTTTGGCTCATCAAAATCACCGCTTGGCAATAAGCACCAATCATTCACCGCCACGGCTACATCAAACGCCAACACATCGTTACAAGCATAATAAAAATCTATAAATCCGCCCAGTTTTTCGCCATCAAACAGCACATTGTCACGAAACAAATCACCATGAATGACACCATGCGGTAAGGCACTTAAATCAAAATTCTCTTGAAACGCTAAAATTTGTTTTAGCAAATCTTGATCTGCCGCCGGTAACTTATCCATAACTTTGGCTGCCGTTGCAACGCGCCAAGTGACATCGCGCAAATTGTGTGATTGATGCTTAAAATCTTGCCCCGCAAGATGCATTTTTGCAAGCGCATGCCCCACATGCTCGCACTGACCAACACTTGGGGTTTCTGTGTCTGTACCATTTAAACAGCTCACCATCAATGCAGGTTTACCTTTTAGCAAGTGCAAACAGACGCCATTTTTATCAGAAATCGGCATTGGGCAAAGCACACTTTTTTTTGCCAAATGCGCCATTAAATCTACGAAATAGGGCAAGTCAGCCATTTCATTTTCTTCAAAAATGGTCAACACGTATTTACTGTTGGCTGTGGTTACAAAGTAATTGGTGTTAGTAACGCCCGCCGCAATACCCTTAAGTGCAATGACCTCGCCAATGCTAAAGTTTTGCAAATGTGTTTGTACTTCGACTAGGTTGACGGTGGTGAAAACTGACATATACTCAACAAAATTTTAAAAGGGTAAGTCTCTTAAACTACACCCTCTTAATTTTAGAATCTAAAGATTATCCACTTGGGGACGCTAAGCGGTTTGTTTGGTCCAACGTTCACCCAACCGCCGTCTTGATCTTCCTTGTGCAAATAATATGGAACACCATGCTCAGGCGTGACTTTCATCATATAAAGCTCCCCGTGCATGCGATACTCTTCGACGGTTTCTTTACCTTTTTTGCGAATAGTCACCTCAGGTTCGTCTAGCGCTTCGCCATCTTGCACTTTTGGTGGAGGCGGAATATCCTCAAGTGGTTCAGCGTTTGCGGGCGTTATTGCATAGCTTGTTTGCGGAACAGTGAAAGCAAGCAACGTGCATAAAAAAAGCGATTTTAATGTCAATTTTTGCATGTTGCTCTCTTCAAATAAATTAGTTTCATTCTACCAAAAAGTATGGCAAAAAAGACGCACCGACTACAAATAAAGCTGAATCTTACGCTCAGCCGGACTCAGCTTAAAACCTCGCGATTCATAATGCTTAAAAATCGCGCCCACAATGTCCTTTGGCTGGTCAATCACCTGAATTAAGTCCAAGTCTTCTGGCGACGCCATCCCTTCGGCCACTAACGTGTTTTTAATCCAAACAAGCAGCCCTTCCCAAAAGCTTTTACCAACTAAAATTATCGGGATTCTGCGCGATTTTCCAGTTTGTACTAGCGTAATAGCTTCCATTAACTCATCCATCGTGCCAAAGCCTCCTGGCATAACCACATAAGCTGATGCGTATTTTACAAACATAACTTTACGCATAAAAAAGTGATGGAATGTTAGACTAATATCTTGAAAATCATTGCCACTTTGCTCGTGCGGCAACTCGATATTTAAGCCAACACTTGGCGCATCTCCATAAAACGCGCCCTTGTTGGCAGCTTCCATAATGCCTGGACCACCTCCAGAAATCACACTAAAACCCGAATCAGAAAGTTGCCTAGCAATTTCTTCTGCAAGCTTATAATACGGGTGATCTGGCTTTGTACGCGCACTGCCGAAAATCGAAACTGCTGGTGTAATTTCTTTCAAACGCTCTGTCGCATTCACAAATTCTGCCATAATCTCGAATGCGTGCCACGATTCGTTGCCACCCGCATTACGATTAAGCAATTCTGGGCTATTTATTTTAGGTAGTTTTTTTGTTGCAGACATAATTGGACATCCAAAATTAAAATGAAAACTTTATTGCTTGTAGATGGCTCATCTTACCTTTACCGTGCATTTCATGCACTACCAGATTTGCGCACCAGTGCGGGCGAGCCAACTGGCGCGATTCGTGGCGTTTTGTCAATGTTGCAGCGCTTACACAAAGACTACCCAGCAGATTATAGCGCGTGTGTGTTCGATGCCAAAGGCAAAACTTTTAGGGATGACATTTATTCAGAATACAAAGCTAATCGCGCAGCGATGCCTGATGATTTGCGCCCACAAATCGCCCCATTGCACGAAGCAATCGTTGCAATGGGATGGCCACTCATTGTAGAAGAAGGTGTTGAGGCTGACGATGTGATTGGTGCCCTAGCGAAACAAGCTGAACGTGAAGGTGTGCGTGTCATCATATCTACTGGCGACAAGGACATATCACAATTAGTAAATGATCACGTAACCGTTATCAATACGATGCGGGATGCATTTCGGCGTACGGATGAAGTCCTAGATATTGCTGGGGTTACCAATAAATTTGGCATCCCCCCAAAGTTAATGGTTGATTACTTAACCTTGATTGGAGACACTTCAGACAATGTACCTGGAGTTGAAAAAGTTGGTCCAAAAACGGCTGTTAAATGGCTGACACAGTACGGCTCACTTGATAACATCGTTGCAAACGCAGATAAGATAACAGGCGTTGTAGGTGAAAATCTAAGAAATGCATTGGCTTGGCTTCCAACTGGGCGAGAGTTGATTACGATTCGTTGTGATGTTGGCATACAGGAAAGCCTTGCTGACCTTGCCCCTAAGCCCATCAACAAAGAAAAGCTTATCGAACTATTTGACCGATTTGAATTTAAAAGCTGGCGCCGCGAGTTAGACAGCACAGAGTCAAAACCAGGCGCAGAAAAATCAGCGGTTGACTTAACAAGCAAGCTTACAAGCGAAGCCACGAATGCTAGTTTATTTGCCGTAACACAGCACACCCCCAATAACGCGCGCCAATATGAAACGATATTAACGGTTGCAGATTTAACACGCTGGCTGGATAAAATCGCCGCCACCAAACTTGTTTGCTTTGATACTGAAACCACTTCGCTAGACCCCATGACCGCCAAAATTGTCGGCATGTCGTTTAGTGTAGAGGCTGGTAGCGCAGCTTATTTGCCACTGAAGCACGATTATTTTGATGCCCCAGAACAACTTAACTTTGCTGAAACACTCGCCAAAATAAAGCCAATTTTAGAGAACGACACCATTAAAAAAGTCGGCCAAAATATTAAATACGATTGCCACGTACTGGCCAACCACGGCATTGCGCTTAACGGCATTGCGCACGACACCATGTTGCAATCTTACGTGTTTGAATCGCACAAAACGCATGGCATGGATGCGCTGGCCGAGCGACATTTGGGCATGCAAACCATCCACTTTGAAGATGTAGCGGGCAAAGGCGCCAAGCAAGTGGGCTTTAATCAAGTGACGGTGGAAACCGCCGCCGAATACGCGGCTGAGGATGCCGACATTACCCTGCAATTGCACGAGGCTATGTACCCGCAAATTGCCCATGATGAAAAATTAAGCTTTATCTACAACCAAATTGAGATGCCAAGCTCCGCCTGTTTATTCACAATTGAGCGCAATGGTGTGCTGATAGATGCGGATATGCTTAGAGCACAAAGCAATGAAATTGGCACTAAATTGGTCGCGCTAGAAAACCAAGCTTATGCGTTGGCAGGCCAGCCTTTTAACTTAGGCTCGCCCAAACAATTACAAGAAATTTTGTTTGATAAATTAGGCATCAAACCCACCAAAAAAACGCCAAGTGGCGCACCTAGTACCGATGAAGATGTGCTGCAAGAACTCGCGCTCGACCACCCGCTCCCCAAAGTGTTGCTGGAGTATCGCGGATTGGCCAAACTAAAATCTACCTATACCGACAAACTACCCAAAATGATTAACCCGCAAACGGGGCGTGTGCACACCAGCTACAACCAAGCTGTAGCAATTACGGGCAGGCTTGCGAGTAGCGACCCTAACTTGCAGAATATTCCTGTACGCAGTGCAGAAGGCCGCCGCATCCGCGAAGCGTTTATTGCACCAGCGGGTTCGCATATTGTGTCTGCCGATTACTCGCAAATCGAGCTACGCATCATGGCGCATTTGTCTCAAGATACAGGCATGTTGCAAGCCTTTGCCAATAATGAAGATATTCACCGGGCGACTGCCGCTGAGATTTTTGGGGTGGAACGCAGCGCTGTAGATAACGAACAACGCCGCTACGCCAAAGTGATTAACTTTGGTTTGATTTACGGCATGAGTGCCTTTGGCTTAGCGCAAAACTTAAACATTGAACGTGGTGCTGCCGCCAGTTATATCGAACGCTACTTCGCCCGCTACCCCGGCGTTAAAGCGTACATGGAAAACACGCGTGCCGAAGCCAAACAAAAAGGCTATGTGGAAACCTATTTTGGCAGACGTTTATGGGTTCCAGAAATCAACAGCCCCAATGTACAAAGACGTAACGGAGCCGAACGCGCCGCGATTAACGCACCCATGCAAGGCACGGCGGCCGACCTGATAAAGCTCGCTATGATTGCCGTAGAAAACTGGTTGGTGAGTGAACACTTACAATCAAAATTGATTATGCAGGTGCACGATGAGCTGGTGCTCGAAGTGCCAGAAAATGAGCTTGAACTTGTGAAACAAAAACTGCCAGAACTGATGCAGAATGTGGCGAAACTTACCGTGCCTTTACTGGCGGAAGTGGGCGTGGGAAGTAATTGGGAAGGTGCGCATTAATGAAAAACTTCGGCATCTACATCATCGGCGATGAAATTCTCTCTGGCAAACGCAAAGACGCACACCTAACTAAAGTAATTGAGCTGCTCACTAGCAGGGACTTACATTTAAGCTGGGCGAATTATTTGGGCGACATTCCAGACCAAATTACCAGCTCAATTAAAGCCAGCATGGCGCGGGGTGATATTGTGTTTAGTTTTGGAGGCATCGGCGCTACGCCAGATGACTACACACGTCAATGCGCGGCGGATGCCGTAGGCGTAGCGATTGAACGCCATGCGGGGGCGGTTATAAATATTGTCGAACAATATGGCGAAACCGCCTACCCCAAGCGTGTGTTGATGGCAGATTTCCCCAAAGGATGTGAGTTAATCCCTAACCCAATCAACCGCGTGGCGGGGTTTAGCATTAACGAGCATTATTTTGTACCGGGCTTTCCTGAAATGGCGCACCCGATGGTGGAATGGGTGTTAGAAACCTACTACAAAGATTTATTCCACACCCAAGATTATCTTGAGGAATCGATTTTGGTGACCGAGGCTGGCGAGAGCGATTTGATTGATTTGATGAACGTGATGCTTGCGAAATACCCCAGCTTAAAACTATTTAGCCTACCCAGGAGCGGTCAGCGCAGAACTACCGAACTTGGCATGAAAGGCGAAAGCGCACAAGTAAAACTCGCCATGCAAGATTTAAAAACGGGTATCTCCGCGCTGGGTTACCCTTGGCAATAAAGCCTAACCTTAACAAAAAAAGTGGCTAGGAAACTTAAAAAAGCAGTGAGAGATTTAGGGGCAGTCAAGCCACAAAATTTGGCGGTACCCACATTTACGCCCCCATCCTATCGTTGGGCTTTAGGCGTGGTGCTGGGTTTAGAAACCCTACTCATTTTTTGGGCGCTTACACATCACTTTATCCCTAGTTCGCTTTGGCGAAATATTGCTTTTTACATCAACATTGTTTTATGTGCGCTCTGCACTGCCTATTTTGCTTATTCAATTTGGCTCAATGCTCAGCTTTATCCATCTAAAATAAAAAAAGTGTTAATCGTAATATCCGCTCCTATTTTATTTTATTTGTGGGGTTACATTGCACTCACTTTTGGCGTTGGCGATTTATTCACAAACATACTCGGCAAGCCTTCCATGATGGAAGATATCTTTACAAAAAATGCCGATGATGACGAGCGATTTAAAAAAGAATATCTGGCCAAAGGCGAGTATGAAAAACGCTATTTTGATAACAGAAAAGGCTGTATCACGCGGCTAAATGGGGTCACCTTAAAAGATGCGCTGCCCGTATATTTTTGTGTGAGTGGTCAAGATTTTGCAATTTTACCCAAGCAAGTGGCAGTTAAAATTCATGGGTTGCAAAGTGTCGCTGGTTTTGACATCGAGTGGATAGAGTACGACTGGCTAAAAACATCATTACTGCCCACGGAACAAGAGTAATGGAATGCAGACCAAACTGCGGCGCATGTTGTACCGCACCCAGCATTAATAGCGCAATCCCTGGCATGCCAAACGGCAAGCCAGCCGGTGTACGCTGTGTGCAATTGGACGATCAAAACCGTTGCAAGATTTTTGGTCTACCAGAGCGCCCTGCATTTTGCGCTAGCTTACAGCCTAGTGAAGAAATGTGTGGCGAAACTAAACTACAGGCAATTGCTTGGTTGAGCAATTTAGAAATGATGACTAAACCTTAATGACTTTGTTCAAACTCATGCGTTTCCTGCATTAACAATACCGCAACAAAACTTAGCCCTGCCATACCAGAAACATAAAAACCCACCCATTGTAAACCGCCTGTATTCACCAATAATTGAGAAACACTAGGCGCAAACGATGCGCCTAAAATACCACCCAACTGATACGCCAAGCCAGCGCCTGTATAGCGCACTGCCACCGGAAATTGCTCAGGCAAAAATGCACCCATGGGTGCAAAAGTTGCGCCCATTAAAAACAAGGCGAGCGCTAAAAATAGCGTAATGAGTAGAATTGAACCACTTGCCAATAGCGGGCTTAAACAAAAGCCAGCCAATACGGCGAATACGCTGCCAATCAGTAGCACAGGTCTTCTACCAAACTTATCTGAAAGGCTTGCGGATATTGGTGTTGCGAGCGTCATAAAAAGTACAGCAATACATAACATAGTTAAAAAATCTGGTCGCGCAATACCCAATGTTTTGGTGCCATAACTCAAACAAAACACGGTGGCGGTATAAAATAAGTTGTAGCAAACACCCATCGCCAAAGCGCCCAATAAAATGGGCTTTAAGTGATATTGAAATAACGGTTTTAATGGCATGACGTGGGTGCTTTTCTCTGATAAAGCAATCGCAAAAGCAGGCGTTTCGGCCAATTTAAAGCGCACATATAAACCCACAACCACTAATAAACTACTTGCAATAAAAGGCAAGCGCCATCCCCACGCTTTAAATTCTGGCTCAGTTAACCAAAGCGATAAACCCAAAAAACTCAAGGTAGCCAATAAAAACCCAACAGACGGCCCTAGTTGTGGGAACATACCAAACCAACCACGTTTGCCTTCTGGCGCATGTTCTGTGGCGAGTAGTGCTGCACCGCCCCACTCTCCACCTAAACCAATGCCTTGCCCAAAGCGCAATAAGCATAGGCAAATTGGCGCCCAAACACCCCAGCTGGCATAGCTAGGCAACAAACCAATCAATAACGTTGAAATACCCATGACTAATAACGATGCGGCAAGCGTCGCTTTGCGCCCAACTTTATCGCCAAAGTGGCCAAACAAAATCGCCCCCACTGGGCGCGCGATAAAGGCAATGCCAAAGGTGAGAAATGCATTTAAAGATTGTGCGGCAGGATCGCTCGCGGGAAAGAACACTTGCCCTATGACTAAGGCAGCCGCCATGGCATAAATATAAAAATCATAGAACTCAATCGCTGTACCAATAAAACTGGCAAAGGCGATATGGGCTGCGGATGTTTTTTGCATTTTGAATTTATATTTTTCTATTTCTAAATTATTAAAGATTGTATGCCTAAAATCACTAGTTTTAGGTTTTCTCAAACGCCAATTGCGTATAAAATAAGCAACCTTTCTAGCTTTATGGTTTTACTAACTTTTAGATGCAAATTGGCAAACATATTCTAAAGAACAATCTTGTCGTCGCTCCTATGGCTGGCGTCACAGATCGGCCTTTCCGCCAACTTTGCAAAAAAATGGGTGCGGGATTAGCAGTTTCAGAAATGGTGACCTCTAACTCGCTTTTATACGGCAGCGAAAAAACACGCCGCCGTGCGAATCATGAAGGTGAAGTTGACCCTATCTCAGTACAAATTGCAGGTGCTGATCCAAAAATGATGGCAGAAGCCGCTAAATATAACGTGGATAACGGCGCGCAAATTATCGACATTAATATGGGTTGCCCTGCAAAAAAAATATGTAATGTGATGGCGGGAAGCGCTTTATTAAAAGACGAACCGCTTGTCAGCCAAATTTTAAAAGCCGTTGTAGCTGCTGTAGATGTTCCCGTTACGTTAAAAATCCGCACAGGTTGGGATAAAAACAATCGTAACGCGGTGATGATTGCAAAAATGGCTGAAGACATTGGCGTGCAGGCCTTGGCGATGCATGGTCGCACCCGCGCTTGCGCGTATTTGGGCGATGCCGAATACGATACGATTGCAGCCGTTAAACAGGCAATCAATATTCCGCTTATTGCCAACGGTGACATTACAACCCCCGAGAAAGCCAAGTTTGTGTTGAGTTATACAGGCGCAGATGCTGTAATGATTGGTCGTGCGGCGCAAGGCAGGCCTTGGATTTTTCGTGAGATTGAACATTATTTAACCACTGGCACGCATTTATTGCCACCAACAGTAGAAGAAATTCACACCGTAATGTTGGAGCATATCAATGATTTATATGGCTTTTATGGCGACATTGCTGGCATGCGAGTCGCGCGTAAGCATATTTCTTGGTATACCAAAGGCTTAGCGGGTTCGGCTGGCTTTCGCCACAATATGAACACCTTGCAGACGATAGAGTTACAACTTAACGCAATTAACGACTTTTTTGCCGAACTAAAAGCCAAAAATGAGCGCTTGGTTTATGCTGAAAATTCTAACGAACTAGAAGAATTGGCGGCATAAATGGCAACTGAGTTAGCAGATTGCGTAAAAAAATCGCTTGATGAATATTTCAAACATCTTGATGGCCAACCGCCACATGCAATTTACGACATGGTACTTACTCACATTGAGAAACCTTTACTGGAATACATTCTGCACAAAGTTGGCGGCAACCAAAGCAAAGCTGCCGAAGTTTTAGGCATCAATCGCAACACTTTGCGCAAAAAAATGGCGCAATACCACTTGGAATAACTATGGCCACTATTAAACGCGCGCTCATCAGCGTTTCAGACAAAACTGGCATTGTCGAACTCGCATCGTCTCTAATTAAACTCAATATCGAAATTCTTTCTACTGGCGGCACTGCAAAATTATTCCGCGATAACAATATTCCCGTAATTGAAGTGAGTGACTACACTGGCTTCCCCGAGATGCTAGATGGCCGTGTAAAAACCTTGCACCCCAAGGTGCACGGCGGCATTTTGGGTCGTCGTGATTTGCCAGACCATGTATCCACCATGAAAACGCACGATATTCCAAATATCGACATGGTGATTGTGAATTTATATCCTTTCGAAGCCACGGTGGCGAATCCAAATTGTACACTCGAAGATGCGATTGAAAACATTGATATTGGCGGCCCTGCGATGGTGCGCTCTGCAGCCAAGAACTGGAAAGATGTCGCAGTTGTTACCGATGCGAACCAATATGCCGCTATAACCACAGAGCTACAAGCCAATAAGGGCGGGCTTTCCGAGGCAACAACTTTTGCGCTTTCGGTCGCCGCTTTTAATCGTGTATCGCAATACGATGCGGCCATCAGCAACTATTTATCGGCGATTGATTTCGCCGCTAGCTTGACGAGCAATAAACCTGTGTCGTTGCAGTTTCCTGCGCAAAGCAATGCCAATTTTATTAAAGTGCAAGATTTACGTTACGGCGAAAACCCGCACCAACAAGCGGCTTTTTATCGCGATTTATATCCAGCACCTGGCGCATTAGTCACTGCCGAGCAGTTACAAGGCAAAGAATTAAGCTACAACAAAATCGCCGATGCTGATGCTGCTTGGGAAAATGTAAAATCATTTTCGACTAGTGCTTGTGTCATTGTAAAACACGCCAATCCGTGTGGCGTGGCGCTTGGCCAAGATGCTTTTGAAGCCTATACCAAAGCGTTTA
>JBJXDT010000117.1:0-12312 GCA_046153505.1 Methylophilaceae bacterium
GATTTTTTTATTAATATATGTTTTCTCAGAAGTAACAATAAGTTGAGCAACAACTTTGCTAAGAGTAAGCTTTGGTTAAACTCAGGGAGATAATAAATGGATGTAAACAGGCACTTTTTTGGCAGGGAGTGCTACACGCTTACGGATGACGTCAGCAAGCTTTTCCGCCATCATTATCACTGGTGCGTTTAAGTTGCCGGTCACAATTTCAGGCATGATCGAGGCGTCAATAACGCGTAAACCTTCCATTCCATGCACTTTTGCCTCCGTATCAACAACCGCCATTTCGTCATAACCCATCGCGCAGGAGCAAGAGGGGTGGTAGGCGGTTTCGCCATGTTGGCGCACAAACTCATCAATTTCAGCATCCGTTTGCACTTGGTTGCTTGGTGAAATCTCACGCCCCACATAAGCTGCTAATGCAGGCTGCCGCATAATGTTTCGCGTGATGCGAACACCTGCCCTAAATTCTCGCCAATCTTGCGAGGTGGACATGTAGTTAAATAAAATGCTTGGGTGTTGCTTTGGATCTTTAGAACGAATCTCAATACGTCCACGACTGGGTGAGCGCATAGAGCCCATGTGCGCCTGAAAGCTATGTACTTTAATAGGATTGCTACCATCGTAATTAATCGCCACAGGCAAAAAGTGATATTGAATATTGGGCCATGCAAAACTCTCATCGCTACGAATAAATCCACCGGCCTCAAATTGATTGCTGGCACCAATGCCTGTACCAAAAAGCAACCACTCAGCACCTATCAGTGGTTGATTGTAAAACTTTAATGCAGGTGCTAGAGAAACGGGCTGTTTACATTCATACTGTTGATAGATTTCTACGTGGTCTTGTAAATTAGCACCTACACCTGGCAAATCATGAACGAGAGGAATATCGTATTGCTTAAGTAAGTTTGCAGGACCAACACCTGAGCGTTGGAGTATTTGCGGTGAAGCAATAGCGCCAGAGCATAATAAAACTTCCTTATTAGCATAGGCTTGTATAGGCACATCGTCTTTTAGATATGCAACACCAATTGCACGTTTGCTTGAAAACAGGATGCGGTCTGTGAGTGCATGCGTCACAATGGTTAAATTAGGCCGTCCTTTCGCTTGGTCCAAGTAACCTCTTGCTGTACTTGAGCGTCGACCTTCAGGTGTCGTCGTTCTATCCATTGGGCCAAAGCCTTCTTGCTGGTAGCCGTTTAAATCCTCAGTGCGCGGATAACCGGCTTGAAATCCCGCAGCGACCATGGCATGGTATAAAATATTATTACCTTTTTTTGGTGTAGTGACTGAAACAGGGCCATCATTACCATGGTAGTCGTTACCGCCGATATCACGGGTTTCAGCTTTTTTAAAATAGGGCAAACAGTGAAAATACGACCAGTTTTCTAAACCTTTACGCTTCGCCCATCCGTCATAGTCTAGCGCGTTGCCGCGGATATAACACATGCCGTTAATTAGCGATGAACCGCCCAAACCTTTGCCGCGACCACATGAAACACGGCGATTATTCATATGTGGTTCTGGATCGGTCTCATAGGCCCAGTTGTAGCGCCTTCCCTGCAGGGGGTAGGCAAGCGCGGCGGGCATTTGCGTGCGGAAATCTAGGCGATAGTCAGGACCTCCTGCTTCTAGCAAAAGCACTGTGACATCATTGTCTTCGGTAAGCCTTGTTGCCAGCACGTTGCCTGCTGAGCCGGCGCCAATAATGATGTAATCGAAGGTTCCAGACATGCGTTTATTCTATTCCAAATATTAATAAAGCCAAGTAATAGCGCATCGCATTAAAACACTGAAGTATATCCACCAAGCTCAACTTGGATGGACTTGATGCGTGTGTAGGCTTGAAGCGTTACTAAACCATTCTCTCGACCAATGCCAGATTGTTTATAGCCGCCAACAGGCATTTCAGCAGGGGATTCACCCCATGTGTTTATCCAGCAAATGCCAGCTTCTAATTGATGAATCACGCGATGCGCGAGGCTTATGTTTTCTGTGATTAAACCAGCAGCCAAGCCATAATCGCTATCGTTAGCGCGTCGAATCACTTCGGCCTCTTCGTCATAAGCCAAGATACTCATCACTGGACCAAAAATTTCTTCTTTCACAATGGTCATGTTGTCGGTGCAATCGGAAAATACTGTAGGACTCACGTAGGCGCCATTTGCATACCCCTCAGCAGTTATTCTATCGCCGCCTATGAGGAGTTTAGCACCTTCTTTTTTGCCAGTTTCAATGTATTTAAGCACGTTGTTCATATGTGCCTGACTAACCAATGGGCCAAAATTCACGTTTGCGTCAAGTGGACTGCCAACGCGAATACGCTTTACACGTTCGATGATTTTTTGCTCAAACGCTTGTTTTAATGCGCTTGGTATAAATACACGCGTGCCATTGGTACAGACTTGGCCAGAGCTGTAAAAATTTGCCATCATGGCAATGTCAGCTGCACGGTCTAAATTTGCATCCGCAAAAATAATCAATGGTGATTTACCACCCAATTCCATGGTGACTTCTTTTAAAGTTGAGCCAGAAGCGCTCACCATCACTTTTTTGCCAGTCACCGTACCGCCTGTGAAAGACACTTTTTCAATGCCTGGGTGCTCTGTTAGCCAAGCGCCCACTTCGCTACCAGCACCTAGTAGCACATTAAACACGCCATCTGGCAAGCCAGCCTCGGTATAGATTTCTGCAAGCTTTAATGCAGTTAAAGGGGTAACTTCGCTTGGCTTGAAAATCATGGCATTGCCTGCAGCTAGCGCGGGTGCTGATTTCCACAAAGCAATTTGAATTGGATAATTCCATGCACCAATCGCAGCGACCACACCCAATGGTTCACGGCGTGTATATACAAAGGCAGTTTCTCTAAGGGGAATTTGCTGGCCTTCTAGGGCCGGGGCTAATCCTGCGTAATATTCCAATACATCCGCACCGGTTACAATATCAACATACTTGGTTTCGGAAATCGGTTTACCTGTATCTAAAGTTTCTAGTTCTGCCAGCGCATCGTTGCGTTCTCTCAATATCTCAACAGCGCGGCGCAAAATGCGGGAACGTTGCATTGCGGTCATTTTTGACCATATTTTTTGGCCTGCTTTGGCACTTAGAACTGTGGAGTCTACATCAGCTTTTGAAGCGCGTTCCAAGTCAGCCAATAACTCGCCATTCGCAGGATTGAATGTTTGGAATGTCGCTCCGCTGGTCGCGCTTAAATAACGGCCACCAATATAATTTTTTTGCAGTTCAAATTGAGGCAATTCAAATCTCCGATATGGCTAATTGGGCTTATTATTGACTGTGAGTTTATACCTTTAGTAAAGGATTTATAAACAAAAGTTTTGTAAAACCACTTTATACAAGAACAGCGACGATATTATTGAATTCGTACTCACAAGTTAATATTGTATTTACGACATAAAGTTTAAAAAAAACGACGGTGACGCTTTTAATTAACTATTAAGTATGTATAGTGAGTGGTTAGAAACACTCATTTTACTCAGTTTACCGTAGAGGTGAATATGTCATACAAGGAAATGTCGCAAATTCAGCATGTTGGTTTCTTGCTGCTTGATCGCTTTTCTATGATCGCATTCTCAAATGCGATTGAGGTGTTGCGCATGACGAACTATTTGCTGAGCAAGGAAGCTTATAAATGGTCTCTCTATACGGCTGATGGCAATCCTGTCGGGGCAAGCAATGGCTTGAGTTTTAATCAAGCTGAAATGCTAGATGTCAATGATATTGAAAATATCCCTGATGTACTGCTAGTATGTGGTGGTGTGGATGTGCGTTCGGCCGCCAATGCTGATGTGATTAAGCTTCTCACCAAACTAGGCAAAAGAGATATTTGGCTGGGTAGCTTATGTACTGGTAGTTACGCGCTGGCAAAATCTGGCTTGTTGGATGGCTATAATTGCACAATTCACTGGGAAAATATGGCCAGTTTGTGTGAGGAGTTTCCTAACATTAAGTTTATGGAAGAACTGTTTGTCATCGACCACAATCGCTGCACTTGTGCGGGCGGCACAGCGCCAATAGATTTTATGCTAACCTTTGTTGCTGCTCAGTTTAATAAAAAATTGGTGGCCGAAATTTCTGATCAATTTATGGTGGTACGCGCCAGAGATAGCAAAGATCAACAACATATTCCAGTTGCAGCAAGGGTTGGTTATAGTCACAAAGCCTTGGTTGAGGTTTCCGCATTAATGGAAGCAAATATTGAAGAGCCATTGTCATTAGATGAGTTGGCACGATTAGCAGGTTTGTCACAAAGGCATCTACAGCGCATGTTTAAACATACTTTAAGCATGACACCCATGCATTATTATCTAAATCTAAGGTTGCGTCGCGCTAGAGCTTTGCTGTTGCAAAGTGAAATGTCGATCATGAGCATCACGATTGCTTGCGGGTTCCAATCGTCATGTCACTTTAGTAAATCTTACCGTTCTTTGTTTGGTTATTCCCCAAGCTCTGAAAGAAGGCAAGATGAGTATGTGCCGCCATTACATACCATCAAAGTACCCAAGCCATATATTGCTGGCTAAAATCAAAAGCCTAGTTGTGTATTTATGGCGTGAATAATCAAGTTTGCGTCGTTATTTGTATGATGAGTAACAAGCCAACAAGATAACTTACTACCTATTGCGGCTCTCCGTTAGAGCGCCTATGATGCTTGGGTAATAATCGTTTTTATTGGGTAATTTTTTAGTGTTAAGTAATCTTGGTTCTTTAATTTCACAAATTTATATTGCTTAGGAGTTAAAATGAAAATCGTTACAAAAGGAATGTTCGCAACTTTATTATTGGTTGCGTTGCAAGTGCAAGCAGCTGAACCAGCGACTTGCAGCACAGTGCGTTTTGCAGATATTGGCTGGACCGACATTACTGCAACGACTGCATTAACCTCTAACGTACTAGAAGGTTTGGGCTATAAACCAAAAGTAACAATTGCAACCGTGCCAATTGCCTTTGCAGGCGTGAAGAAAAAACAAATTGACGCATTTTTAGGGTATTGGTCACCTTCAATGACTCCGATTGTTGATCCTTTCCTAAAAGAAAGTGCTATTAAAGTGTTGGATAAACCTAATTTAGTCGGTGCTAAATATACTTTGGCAGTGCCTCAATATGCTTATGATGCAGGTCTTAAGAGTTTTGCTGATTTAGCAAAATTCAAAGATAAGCTAGAAGGTAAAATTTACGGAATTGAGCCAGGCAATGATGGCAATGCTTTAATTCAAGGCATGATCACCAAAAACCAATTTGGTTTAAAAGACTTTAAGATGGTTGAATCTAGTGAGGCTGGTATGCTCACTGAGGTAAGTCGTAAAGTGAAACAAAACAAATGGATTGTGTTTTTAGGTTGGGCACCACATCCAATGAACGTTCAACAAAAAATGGCTTACTTGAGTGGTGGTGATGATGTATTTGGCCCGAACTATGGTGAAGCGAAAGTCTATACCGTAACTTCCACTGATTTAGCTACACGTTGCCCGAATGTCAACAAGTTGATTTCAAACTTAGAATTCAGTGTAGATATGGAAAACCAAGTGATGGGTCCAATCATGGATAAAAAAACACCAAATGAAGTTGCAAAAAAATGGCTAAAGGCGAATCCAGCAGTATTGGATAAATGGCTAGCAGGTGTACAAACTCATGATGGAAAACCAGGCTTGCCTGCAGTTAAAAAATACTTAGGCGTATAATAAAGTAACATTATTTAGTACATTGCTTTTGAATGAAACCACTCGGTCCTTATGGGCTTGGTGGTTTTTTTATGGGTGCTGATAATTTTAAGGAACTGCTCATAAACGACACATGTCGTATTAAGCAAAATAACTGTCTTTTGTAGCACACACACTAAGTGCCATCACGACAGAATTAGCACATCAAAAATATGTCCTTCTTGGAGGCCGCTTGAAAAAAGATTACTCGTTCTGGAAGTTATTTACCCAAGGACTAAAACATCACGAGGGTTGGGAGCCAGCATGGCGTAGTCCTGAGATGAAATCTGCCTACGACGTGATTATTGTCGGCGCTGGCGGGCATGGTTTAGCTACGGCTTATTACCTCGCAAAAGAGCACAATGTAAAAAATATTGCTGTGTTAGAAAAAGGCTATTTGGGTGGTGGTAACACCGCTCGCAACACCACCATTGTGCGCTCAAATTATCTATGGGATGAAGCAGCAATGTTGTATGAGCATTCGTTAAAGCTTTGGGAGGGTTTGACTGAAGACATTAACTTTAATGTGATGTTTAGTCAGCGTGGCGTCTTTAATTTGGGTCACACCTTGCAAGACATGCGCGACATCGAGCGTAGAGTCAACGCGAATAATTTAAATGGGATTGATGCGCTTGCACTAAACGCTCTAGAAGTAAAAGAGCGCATTCCACATATCAACATTTCAAAAAATACGAGATTTCCGATTATGGGGGCTAGTTTCCAACCCCGCGCAGGCGTTGCACGCCATGATGCCGTAGCCTGGGGTTTTGCGCGTGCTGCAAGTAAATATGGGGTTGATATTATCGAAAACTGCGAAGTGCAGGGAATGGATATTGAAAACTCTAATATTAAAGGTCTGCAAACAAGTAAAGGCTATATCAAAGCAAGTAAAGTGGGTTGCGTTGCGGCAGGGCACTCCTCTGTCATGGCAAAAGCTGCGGGCATTCGTATGCCATTAGAAAGCCATCCTTTGCAGGCCTTTGTATCAGAGTCACTCAAACCTGTTTTAGATACAGTAGTGATGTCAAATGCAGTGCATGGTTATGTCAGTCAATCAGATAAAGGGGAACTCGTGATTGGGGCTGGTATTGACCACTATTTAAGTTATTCTCAACGTGGCAGCCCACACATTATTGAGCACACCGCAGCAGCGATTATTGAGTTATTTCCAATGTTTTCGCGCGTGCGCATGAACAGGCAATGGGGTGGCATTGTTGATACCACGCCCGATGCTTGTCCAATTATTAGTAAAACAAAAGTTAAAGGCTTGTATTTCAATTGTGGGTGGGGCACAGGTGGGTTTAAAGCCACGCCAGGCTCTGGCAATGTATTTGCGCACACCATCGCGAATGATCAACCGCATCCATTAAACGTTGCTTTCTCATTGGACCGTTTTAATACCGGCCATTTAATTGATGAGCACGGCGCCGCTGGCGTTGCGCACTAAAGCGATATTGATAAAGGAAATCAAATGTTTGTAATTCAATGTCCACATTGCTGTGAAGCCCGCGAAGAAGAAGAGTTCAGCTATGCTGGGGAAGCTTTTGTAGCGCGACCAAGTACGCCAGAAAATGAAACAGAAGAAAGCTGGGGCGACTATTTGTTTATGAAACGAAACCCAAAAGGCTGGCATTGGGAAATGTGGGGACACGCTTCAGGCTGTCGCAAATTTTTTGTAGTAAAGCGCAATACGGCAAACCACACCATAGCAGGCACCTGGACATTGTCGGATGCTCGCGCAAAATATGAAGAAGAAAAGGCCTCAGCATGAGCAATAGAATTCAGCATAAACACGCTCGTGTTAATTTTAATAAACCCATTTCGTTTAGTTTTGATGGCAAAACCTATCCCGCATTTGCGGGCGATACCTTAGCTTCTGCCTTGCTAGCGAATGGCGTAAAAGTAGTAGCACGTAGTTTTAAATATGGTCGACCACGCGGCATTATTGGATTTGGGCCAGAAGAACCAAACGCCTTAGTACAGATTGATGTCGGTGCAAAAACAACCCCCGATTTGAAAGCAACACAAGTAGAGTTATACGATGGTTTGGTTGCAGCTAGCACTAGTGGCTGGCCTTCATTAAGGTTCGATTTAAAAAGTATTGGCGGCATGTTGTCTAGATTTATGCCAGCTGGTTTTTATTACAAAACCTTTAAGGCACCAACTAAACTTTGGCCAACTTATGAGCATGTGATTCGTAATGCGGCAGGTTATGGTAAATCACCTGTAGAGGCTGATAGCGACACGTATGACCACATGAACCACCATGTAGATATTTTGGTGGTAGGCGGTGGCGCAACAGGTTTATTAGCAGCACTAATTGCGGCCCGCACTAGCCTTAAAGTCATGTTGGTAGATGAGCAGACTGAGTTTGGCGGATATCTTTTAAGCACCCCAAATACCACAATTGGTGGCAAAACTTCACAAGACTGGATAAGCACTATGGTCGGTGAGTTGCAAAGCATGCCAAACGTTAACATGTTAGCGCGCACTTCTGCGTTTGCTTTACATGACATGAACATGATTCAAGCGGTCGAATTGTTGCAAGATCACTTGAGTCCCAATGCGCGTGAAGGCAAGCAACGCCGCGAACGCTTGCACCGCATTCGGGCAAAGCAAGTTGTGCTAGCTACGGGCGCTATAGAAAGACCGCTAGTATTTGGCAACAACGATTTACCTGGCATCTTAACGGCCTCTGCATTAACAACTTATCTAAACCGCTATGGGGTTGCAGTAGGTAAAAACGCAGTGGTGATGACCAGTAACGACCATGCGTATCAAGGCGTTATTGACTTGGCCGAAGCAGGCGTGAATGTCACTTTGGTGGATACCCGATTAAACTTAAACCCAGTTTGGATTGAGCGTTTTAACAAACATAAAATTAAAATTTTTCCAGGTGCAGGCATTGCCAATGCGATTGGTAGTAGCGCTGTCAAGGGTGTGCAACTCATACAACTTGACCCCATTAAAAACCAAGTAATTGCAGATGGTGCAATTGTGCCTTGTGATGTGTTAGCGAGTTCAGGTGGTTTATCGCCAACGGTACATTTGTTTTGTCATGATGGTGGCCGTCCACAATGGAATGATGATGTGTTAGCTTTTGTAGTGCCTGCAATAGGCCGTGCAAGTGCTGGTATTTATTGTGTGGGCGCAGTGACTGGCGAATTTTCGCTGCAGCAAGGATTGGCTCAAACGCAAGCCACGCTTAGTAATTTGCTTCAAAGCTTAGGTCAAGAAGTGAATAGTGCTGGATTATCTTTTGATACTAACGAGACACCATTAGCTGCACCAAGACGAATTTTTAGAGTGCCAGATGGTAAAGAAGAGGGTCGAGGGGCAAAGGCTTTTGTCGATTATCAAAACGATGTCGCTGTCACGGATATTTTGCTAGCAGTGCGTGAAAACTATCGCTCAATAGAACATATTAAACGTTATACCGCACTTGGCTTTGGTACAGATCAAGGTAAGTTATCCAATGTAAATGGCTTTGCCATTGCGGCAGAGGCTTTAGGAAAAACGATTCCAGAAGTAGGCACAACGACCTATCGGCCTGCTTATACACCTGTCAGTTTTGGCGCTTTAGCAGGGCCACATGTAGGTGCAACTTTCGAGCCAAAACGTTTTACTGCAATGCAAAGTGTGCACAACCAACAACAGGCTGAATATGAAACCGTCGGTCAATGGATGCGTCCTTGGTACTTTCCAAAACCAGGTGAAGATATCCATGCCGCAGTTAACCGTGAATGCCTTGCTGCACGTCAAGGTGTTGCAATGTTAGATGCCTCTACCCTAGGCAAAATTGATATTCAAGGTAAAGACGTCCGTGAATTTTTAAATCGTGTTTATGCCAATGCATGGTCACAACTCGCACCAGGTAAATGCCGCTATGGGTTAATGTTAGATGAAAACGGCATGGTGATGGATGATGGCGTAACTGCATGTATTTCCGACACTCACTTCTTAATGACCACCACAACGGGGGGTGCTGCTCGCGTCATGTCATGGCTTGAAAAATGGCATCAAACGGAGTGGCCAGATTTAGAAGTGTATATGACTTCTGTAACAGACCATTGGACGACCACCGCTTTAGTTGGCCCAAAAAGCCGCGAAGTGTTATCCAAACTTTGTCATGATGTTGACCTTTCAAAAGAAGCGTTTAAGTTTATGGATTGGCGCGATGGTACTGTTGCGGGAGTTCCGGCACGTATTTGTCGTATTAGTTTCTCCGGCGAATTGGCCTTTGAGGTCAATGTAGAAGCGAGTTATGGTGAATATATTTGGAAAGCCTTGATGCAAGCTGGTGCTGAGTTTGACATTACGCCTTATGGCACAGAATCGATGCATGTGTTACGTGCCGAAAAAGGATTCATTATTGTGGGTCAAGATACCGATGGCTCAGTGACACCGCTGGATTTAGATATGGCTTGGGCAGTCAGTATGAAAAAACCATTTAGCTTTTTGGGTAAGCGTTCTTTTGCCAGAACCGATACCAGCCGCACAGACCGCAAACAGCTTGTTGGCTTGTTACCTGAAGATCCAACAATTGTATTAAAAGAAGGTGCGCAACTAATAGATAGTCCTAATGCCGCGCCTCCAGTGCCGATGTTGGGGCATGTGACCTCAAGTTATTTCAGTCCAAATTTAGGTCGTACATTTGCCTTAGGTCTTGTTAAAGATGGTATTAATCGTCGCCAAGATACAAAACGTGATACCGCCTATGCTTGGTTTGACGGTAAGGCAGTTAAAGTGAAATTGGTTTCTTATGTGTTTGTAGACGCTGAAGGAGCTAGACACAATGCTTAATCTAGAAAATTTAAAACCTGAGATGAAATCTCCATTGCATCATTTTGCACTTAGTGAAAACGAGCAGGCGATTAACGACGCTAATGGTGTTTGGGTTAACGAGTTAGCTTTATTGGGCTATATCAGCTTGCGCGGAAGTAGCCAAAATAAAAAATTTACAGCCGCTTTTAAAAAAGCAGCAGGTATTGCTTTGCCGACACAACCATGCAGTCTTGCGAAAGCAGACTGGGGTTCAATATTATGGCTATCTCCAGATGAATGGTTAATTGTCTGTCATCGCAATCACCACGTCAAACTACTTGGCGATTTGCAATCTGCAATGGCCGGAATTCATTCGCAAGTAGTTGATAACGCAGGCGGTTATACTGCAGTGGTTGTTCAAGGTAAACATGCAGCAGATACGCTTCATCATTGCACTGTCTATGATTTGACTACTTTAACTTCGGGTCGTGTTGTTGGTACAACGTTTGGCAAAACCAATATCATCATGAGTAAGTTAGAGCTTGGTTATGTTTTGATTTTACGTCGTAGTTTTGCAGACTATATTTGGCAATACTTTGCACGTAGTGCCAGCCCTTATGGTTTGGGTATTGCCAAACCAAATGGAAATGCTTTCCCATGAACTACAGCGTATTTGATGTTTTTCGCATTGGCATAGGCCCATCCAGTTCACATACAGTAGGGCCAATGATTGCAGTAAATCGTTTTCTCAAAGAAATTGAAAAACGTCAGTTACTCAAGCAAGTTGATCATGTGGAGGTTCATCTATATGGTTCATTAGCGTTAACTGGTAAGGGCCATGGTACAGATGCAGCTGTTCTAGCAGGGCTGGGGGGTAGTCTTCCAGACACTGTTGACCCTGCGAGCATTGCGCCCTTGCTCGAGACCATTCAAAATGAAAAACGACTTAAGCTCATGGGCCTGGTGGACATTCCTTTTGATTATGAGAAACACTTAATTTTTCACCGTCATGAGTCCTTGCCAGAGCACCCTAATGGCATGATATTAAAAGCTTTCTATGACGATGGTGACACGCTCTACCATAACATCTACTTTTCAATTGGCGGCGGTGCTGTCTTAGATCAATTAGAGATTCTCGCAGCATCAAAAAAATCGACCAAATCAAAAAAAACAAATGCGCCTTTTTGGTTTGATAGCGCAGCCGATTTACTGAAGCTTGGTGAAGAAAAGCAGATGACAATTGCCGAAATGGTTTGGCAAAATGAACTGCAGTATCAGGACGCTAGCACAACAAGAAATCGTATGCTAGAAGTGTGGAACGTGATGGATGAAAGTGTAGAGCGTGGCATCGCTACAGAAGGTATGTTGCCTGGTGGACTTAAAGTAAATCGCAGAGCATGCCTGCTTTACAAGCAAGCCAGTAAAATGGGCGGAAAGCTCTCATCCGATTTTCAAATTATGGATCTCGTCAGCGCTTTTGCTATTGCGGTAAACGAAGAAAATGCATGTGGTGGCCGTGTAGTGACTGCGCCAACGAACGGTTCTGCTGGCGTGATCCCCGCAGTATTAGGTTATTACATTCGTTTTTGCCAACAGCAACGCACCCAAAAGAAGTAGAAGACAATGTTATTAAGTTTTTAATGACAGCGGCTGGTATCGGCATGTTATACAAAAAGAATGCATCAATTTCTGCAGCTGAAATGGGTTGCCAAGGTGAAATTGGCGTATCTTGCTCAATGGCAGCAGGTGGATTAGCAGCAGTTTTAGGTGCAAGTAATCAACAAATTGAAAATGCTGCAGAAATTGCAATGGAGCATAATCTAGG
>JBJXDT010000118.1:0-6310 GCA_046153505.1 Methylophilaceae bacterium
AATGAAAGATGAAATGAAGAAAGATGATGCACCAGCTGAAGCAGCGCCTGCAGATGCTAAATAAAACTAAGATTTGATGCTTAGTTTTGAAAGTAGAAAAGCGCCGAAAGGCGCTTTTCTACTGGAAAATTTCAGCTTCAAACTTCAAGGTGCGCGTAAAGTGGCGTAGATAAATAACGCTCGCCAAACGATGGGATAATCACCACAATCAATTTGCCTTTGTTCTCTGGGCGTTTTGCCACTTCCATCGCCGCCCAAGTAGCCGCGCCAGATGATATGCCCACCAGCAAGCCATCTTCAGTCGCCATGCGGCGCGCGGTGTTCATGGCATCGTCATTTTTTACGCGGACGACTTCATCATAAATTTTGGTGTTAAGTATGCTTGGTACAAAGCCTGCGCCTATGCCTTGCAATGGGTGTGGGCCACGCGGCTCGCCAGAGAGTATTGCGCTGGCATCTGGCTCTACCGCGATAATTTGAATCTTCGGGTTGCGCGCTTTTAGCACTTCGCCCACACCTGTAATGGTGCCGCCGGTGCCAATGCCAGAAACAAATATATCCACTTTGCCATCAGTGTCGCGCCAAATTTCTTCTGCTGTGGTTTTGCGGTGTATTTCTGCATTGGCAGGGTTATCAAATTGCAAGGCCATCACATAGCGCGCATCTGTGGCAGCCAATTCTTGCATTTTCTTAATCGCACCGGGCATGCCTTCTGGCCCTGGCGTGAGTATCAAATCTGCGCCATAGGCTTTTAGTAATAATCTACGCTCGCGGCTCATGGTTTCAGGCATTACAAACGCGCATTTAATGCCGCGTGCCGCGCACACCATGGCAAGGCCAATGCCCGTGTTGCCGCTGGTAGCCTCTAAAATAATGGTATCTGGCTTAATATTTCCGGCTTTGGTAAGCGCATCAATAATCGAGACCGCAATACGGTCTTTTACACTGCTGGCCGGGTTAAAGTATTCCAGCTTACAAGCGATAGTGGCATCGATGCCTGCCGCAACGCGGTTGAGTTTAACGAGTGGTGTGTTGCCGATTAGTTCGGCGGTGTTGTTAGCAATGCGCATGATAACTCCTTAAAGATATAGACATTGTAAACTCAGCTTGCGCGCTAGGCTATATGTTCGGTTGCAGAGCTTTAAGGTTGGTTAGTCTGAATTATTTTACCTGCCGTAAAATAAGCACCACCAGCCACATGGTGAATGGTGCGTAGCTCGTCCAAAGTTTTTTGGTCATGCCCTTCAAAATGCCAACGCCCGTCCGAGAAAACACGCTCATCGGCATAGGCGGCAACCACTTCAGCAATAAATAAATCGTAAGTGTTTTGGTTGTGCGGTTCGGGGATAATTTTGCACTCTAACCACGCCACGCAGCCTGTGAGCAAAGGCGCGGCAATGTGATGTGCGGCAAAGGTTTCTAGCTGATTTTCGGCAAATTTATCGGTGCCTTGCAGCTCGCGCCCAGAGCTAGCGCCAAGTTTGGTGACCAAGTTTGCCTGCGCCACGCATGGCACGTTAATGGCAAAGCTGCCAGATGCCTCAATCAGCTCGCGCGTATAAGTGTTTTTATCAATCACCACGCAAATTTTAGGTGGGTCAAAATCCAGCGGCATATTCCACGCCGCCGCCATGATGTTTTGTTTGCCGTTAAAGCTGGACGAAACAAGGATGGTGGGGCCGTGGTTGAGAAGGCGGTAGGCTTTGCTGAGTTCGACGGGCTTAATCAAAATAGAAGCTACATCAGTTCGTAGTGATTGCAAAACTCTTCAGTTGCTGTTGAGAAGTTAATCTCGGGCAAAACATACTCACGCCCATCAACCCAAATATTAGGTAGTTTAGCCTTGACTGCAGGTTTGTTTAGTAGCTGTTCATCAATTAGCGTAAACTGATATTCTCTTGCATCTATTGCGCACCAACATTTTACTTTTTCCCCAACAAATTCTAATGTCGGCTCAAAAGAACGGGCATGAACTTCTCTAAATTCGTTATCCGATCCGTAAACTAATTCACTACTATCACCTAAAACCTTGGTTGGTTTGCCTGTTGGAGACTCTGTAGACGAGTCGCAAACTGGTTTTTCACCATTTTTTGTATTGCATTGATACGAATACTTGATTGAGGACATTTCGTAAATATCACTTTTGCCATCTATTACGCTAATTACAATTGTTTGGCTGCTGCCAAAGCGAACATGTACATTTGGTCTTAAAGTAATTACGCCACAAATTGAGCTGTCATATTGTCTGCTGCTACATCTTTGAATTATCAAGTCGAATTTGTTAGGCAATCCCAAATACATTCCGACAATGCTGCTTCTGACTTTTAGTTCTTTTGGGGTTGTAACAGCAGTTGCTTTTACACCAGTTATCGGTGAGCAAGTGGTGCAGCCCGACAGAAATAGGAATACAAAAATACTTAATAAGAGCTTACTCATTTATTATCGATAACAAACTGACTTATTTTTGTTTAACTTTTTCTACATGCGTAGTTGGCACTTTTAAACCAAAAGCATCTGCCATACGGTTAGCTTGTTTTGAGGCTTGAACCAAAGCAGCTCGCAAGCTTTTGGAATCTGGTGTTAGTGTTGATTGGCTAGAAGGTTGATTTTTTTCCATAATTTATCGTTCTTTATCAGTGTTTGGTTATTAATATACCATGCAATTGGTGTTGCTGTTTTTCCTGTGGAGTTGTCAAAAACTATCCAAGTGTCTGCGAGAGGTAAATATAAGTTAAAAAAATTATTTAAGCTACGATAAAAACGCCTAGTAATTACTTTTTGTGGGATATGATGCCCGCCTAACTTTACTCTATGACGTACACGTCTATAAGCAAGTCTCGCATCACTTAAGGTAAAGTAAAAAATACTAATGCTATACCCCTCAGCCTTTAGTTTATGCAAAAAGAAAGCGAAGGTTCGGCTTGATAGCGTACTTTCAAAAGCAAAGTCTTCTTTTGCATCGGCTAAATCATGCAAGCGATTTAGCATAATACGCCCAGCTTCAAAATTAACCGTTTCTGTATTTAACCCCGAAAGCCCTCGTGCAATATAATCTGCATTTACAAACGTGCTGATGCCCAGTGCTTTAAGTATTGGCTCAGCGTGTGTAGATTTTCCTGTGCCATTTGCACCAGCAAAAATTATTACACGTGGCTTAATTGCTGAGTCCATATTACTTCTGCCAAGCATCCTTCAACGTTACAGTGCGATTAAACACTGGCTTGCCTGTTACACTATCCTTTCTATCGGCCACAAAATAGCCGTGGCGCTCAAACTGAAAGCTCTCGGCGGGTTTTGCGTCTTTTAAACTTAATTCAAGTTGCGCTTTAATAGTGGTGACTGAGTTGGGATTAATGTCTTCTAAAAAGTCTTTGTCGCCGCTACCTGGGTGTGGGTCTTTAAACAATCTATCGTACATTCTAATTTCTGCCTCGTACGCGTGGTTAACGCTTACCCAGTGGATGTTACCTTTGACTTTAACGCTATCGGAACCTGGGGTGCCTGATTTGGTGTCGGGCAGGTATTCGCAATACACCACGGTGACGTTACCTTGCGCGTCTTTTTCGCAGCCAATGCATTTCACCACGTAGCCATAGCGCAAGCGCACCATGTTGCCGGGGAACAGCCTAAAGTATTTGGGGGCTGGCTCTTCCATAAAGTCTTCGCGCTCTATCCAAAGTTCTTTTGAAAGTTGAATGGTGCGTTTGCCTAGTTCTGGCTTAAGAGGGTGGTTGGGGGCAAAGCAATCTTCGCTTTGACCATCAGGATAGTTATCAATCACCAGTTTAATTGGGTCTAGCACGGCAATGCGGCGCTCTGCGGTCTCGTTAAGCGTCTCGCGCATGCAGTCTTCTAAAATGGTGTATTCAATCCACGAATCGGACTTAGAAACACCAATCCTATCGGCAAACATTCTAAAGCCTTCCGGCGTATAGCCCCGGCGGCGCGCGCCTGCGAGCGTTGGTAAGCGTGGATCATCCCAGCCTGACACATGTTTTTCTTCTACCAGTTGAATGAGTTTGCGTTTAGATAGCACCACGTAAGTGAGGTTAAGCCGCGCGAACTCATATTGCTTTGGTAATGGATGCGCCAGCAAGCCAGCATCGGCTAAGCGCTCCAGCACCCAATCGTAGAAAGGACGTTGGTCTTCGAACTCTAGCGTGCAAATGGAGTGAGTGATGCCTTCTACCGCGTCTTCTAGCGGATGCGCGAAGGTGTACATGGGGTAAATGCACCATGTCTCACCCGTGTTGTGGTGGTGCGCGCGTTTGATGCGGTAAATGGCAGGATCGCGCATGTTGATATTTGGCGAAGCCATGTCGATTTTGGCACGCAGCACCATTGAACCATCAGGGTGTTTGCCATCGCGCATTTCGCGGAAAAGTGCTAAGTTTTCATCTTTGCTGCGGTCTCGCCAGGGTGAGTTTTTGCCAGCTTCTGTTAGCGTGCCGCGATTAATACGCATTTCCTCTGCATTTTGTTGGTCAATGTACGCCAAACCCGCTTGAATAAGCGCTTCAGCCGCGCGGTACATAAAGTCGAAATAATTGCTGGCGTAATACAAATGGGATTTGCCGTATGCATCCCAGCCGAAACCTAGCCATTGCACCATCTCGGTAATGCTATCAACGTATTCTTGCTCTTCTTTTTCTGGGTTGGTGTCATCGAAGCGCATATGGCAAACGCCGCTGTAATCGCGCGCTAATCCGAAATTTAGGCATATGCTTTTTGCATGACCAATGTGCAAATAGCCATTTGGTTCGGGTGGAAAGCGAGTGCGGATTTTAGCTGGGTCTAGTGCGCCAGCGGCATGATGCGCGGCATCTCCAGGGTCGCCTGCCCAATGGCGGCTTGCATTGGTGCCTTGGACTAAATCGCGGTCGATAATGCCGCGAATAAAGTTAGAGGCGGGCGCTATAGGTGTTTTTTCTGCTGACATAATTTTTTAAATTGTTAAGTTTTCCATATTTTACATCTTATTCACTATGCTAAACTCAGCAATAAAGATGAATAACTACACTTTTCCTATTTTAAGGCATTTGGCGGATGGCAAATTTCATTCTGGCGAGGCCTTAGCAAAACAATTTAATGTCAGTCGTGCACCCATATGGAGCGCGATTCAGCACGCGCAAAGCTTGGGCGTTGAGGTTTTTAGTGTGCGCGGGCGCGGCTACAAGTTGCCGCAACCTATTGATTTTTTAGATGAAACAGAAGTTTTGAAAGCTATTGGTGAGCAGCGCGCTTGGTTCAAATTGGAAATTTTGGATGAAGTGGCTTCGACCAACACTTATTTGATGCAGCAAGCAAGCAAGGGTGCGGCGCATGTAACTTGTGTGGCGGCGCATGTGCAAACAAAAGGACGCGGAAGGCGTGGACGTACATGGGTTTCTGCATTAGGCTCAAGCCTAACTTTTTCACTTTTGTGGCGATTTAACTGCGGCGCAGCAGCGCTCTCTGGCTTAAGTTTGGCGGTTGGTGTGGCGATGATTCGTGCCTTTGCTAGCCTTGGCGTGCATCAAGCGCAGTTAAAATGGCCGAATGATGTGCTTGTTGCTGATAAAAATGGTGATAATAAAAAATTAGCCGGAATTTTAATCGATTTAAATGGTGATATGGATGGCCCAAGCGCAGCAGTGATTGGCGTTGGTGTGAATTTGCACTTACCGCAAAATGTGCTCAAAAACATTGACCAGCCTGCGATTGATTTGGCGAGCATCGGCAATATCGACCAAAATAAGCTGTTGGGTGCGCTACTAAAACACATGGCGGATGTTTTGAGCGATTTTGAGTCGCATGGATTTTTGAGTGTACGCGACGAGTGGTTGCGTTATCATGCTTATCAGGATAAAAATGTAAGCATGTTGCTACATGATGGCCGCAAAGTTGAAGGCGTGGTGACTGGAGTAGCTGAGGATGGTATTTTGATGGTGGGAACTGCACTGGGTTTGCAACGCTTTTCATCGGGTGAGATTAGTTTGAGGAGTGCTTAATTGTTGTTGGTGATGGATGTCGGTAATACTCGTGCTAAATGGGCAAAAGTGGACGCTGATGGTGTTTTACAAGAGATGCAAAGCTGCCTGACGGGAGAAATTGCAAACTCGACGTTGAAGCGCGCGGTAAAAGGTGTTAAAAAAGCAGTGGTGGCGAATGTGGCAGGTGATGCCGTGGCACAACAATTATCAGATTTGTTGCCGCAAAGCACGCAGCTTGTGTTTGTTTCGCCACAGCCACAAGCTTGTGGCGTGGTAAATCGCTATAAATCCAGTAGCCTTGGCGCAGATCGTTGGGCCGCCATAATTGCCGCTTGGCA
>JBJXDT010000119.1:0-53693 GCA_046153505.1 Methylophilaceae bacterium
CCTGCGCTGAGGCAAAGTGCTCGCCTGTCGCAAGTTGAAGTGCGTTAACAGCCTCTCCAAAACTTGGCAAATCACGTTCATACAAGGCTGGTAATGCTTGCATCAATACATGACGGCAAAGTTTTGCAGCTAAAGCTGGCGGAAATTCTGGTAGCTGATTAAATGCTTCCAACTCCAACTGACCATAAATGCCCACCTGCTGATTGTCTCTAATCAACAAAATACGCCATTCTTCAGGAAAATTCATGCGTGCAATTACTGGTGGAATTGGATTTCCCGCACTTCTGCCAGCATCCACAACGACTCCACCTTGAAAAAAAGTACCTAAACCAATACCAGAGCGAGCACCTCGGCCAGAAAACGCTGAGATTTCAGTTTGACTCATATTTAAATCGTAAAGTTTATTAAATAAGGCAACCACGCTCAGTGCCAACTGCGTTCCAGAGCCAAAGCCTACATGATTTGGAATGAGTTGTTTAATATTAAAACTACATGATGCCTGCAAATTAAAGTGATTTCGCAGATTTTGGATAATTTTAGATATAGTTTCACGACTTTTAGCATCTACATCTCCTTTTATTTGCAAAGTGGCTGAAGCATAAGCTTCCAATTCCGTTACTGGGTTTGCTAACGCCAAACCCAGGCTTCCAAACTTACGTCCCAAGCCTCCGTGCAAATCAAAAAAACCTAAATGCAATCTCGCATGCGCCTGTATCCTAAATAGCCCTGAATTTTTCTTCGTCATGCACTATTCTAACCCAGCTTTATTAATTCAGCACTCAAGCGTGACAGGGCTGGGCTTATTTGGCATAATAGAGGCTTATTCATCTGCACAGTTTTTAGGAAATCTATGGTCAGCCTTGTCATTCCATTTGAACAACTTCGCAATACTGACGTACCTTCGGTTGGTGGCAAAAACGCATCGCTTGGCGAGATGATTTCACAACTTTCTGCTAAAGGCGTGCGCGTGCCAACTGGCTTTGCAACAACAGCGGATGCTTACCGCGCCTTTTTAGCACAAAATGGTTTAGACAGAAAAATCAACGCTCAGCTTGATGCACTAAATGCAGATGACACGCAGGCTTTGGCGAAGTGTGGTGCAAAAATTCGTGGCTGGATAATGGAAGCTGAATTTCCTGCAGATTTAAAAGTAGCGATTGCAGAAAACTACGCCAAATTGACTGAATCTTCTGCAAAAGGCACTACCTTCGCAGTGCGCTCGTCAGCGACTGCAGAAGATTTACCAGATGCCTCATTTGCTGGCCAGCAAGAGTCTTTCTTAAATATTCATGGTTTAGAAAACATTAACCATGCCATTAAAGAAGTGTTTGCATCGCTTTATAATGACCGTGCGATTTCGTATCGCGTGCATAAAGGCTTTGTTCATGCGGATGTTGCCCTTTCTGCTGGAGTTCAACAAATGGTGCGCTCAGATATTGGCTGTGCAGGCGTGATGTTTACTATTGACACAGAATCAGGCTTTAAAGATGTGGCATTTATTACTTCATCTTACGGCTTGGGTGAAACGGTAGTGCAAGGTGCGGTGAATCCAGATGAGTTTTATGTGCATAAGCCCTTGTTAGCCCAAGGCAAACCAGCAATTGTGCGCCGCACTATGGGCTCTAAACTCATTAAAATGGTTTTTAGCGACGCTACGCAAGCGGGCAAAAGCACCATTACGGTTGATGTCGACCCAGCACATGCGGATGTTTACTCACTGTCAGATGCTGACATTTTAGAATTAGCTGGCTATGCCATGACGATTGAAGCACATTATGGCTGCCCAATGGACATTGAGTGGGGAAAAAATGGCTTAGATAATAAGCTTTATATTTTGCAAGCGCGCCCTGAAACGGTCAAATCGCAAGAGTCTGCTAGCAACGTTACCGAAACCTTTAAACTGAATAAACACAGTGAAAAACCATTAGTGCTTGGCCGTGCAGTCACACAAAAAATAGGCGTTGGCCCAGTTCGTATCGTGCTAGACCCAGCCCTTATGCATGAAGTACAACCTGGCGATGTGCTTGTTGCAGACATGACTGACCCCAACTGGGAGCCTGTAATGAAGCGCGCTTCTGCCTTAGTCACCAACCGTGGCGGCCGTACTTGCCACGCAGCGATTATTGCTCGCGAGCTTGGCATACCAGCTATTGTAGGTTCTGTGAACGCTACTGACTTGCTTCGTGAAGGTGAAATTGTGACTGTTTCCTGCGCTGAGGGCGAAACAGGCTTTGTGTATCATGGTGCGCTTGATTTCGAAGTAAGCAGCCAAACAAATAGTGCTCTGCCAAAACCACCATGTAAAATCATGATGAACGTGGGCAACCCAGATATGGCATTTAGTTTTGCGCAAATCCCGAATGATGGCGTAGGTTTAGCACGTTTAGAGTTTGTGATTAACAATATGGTTGGCATTCACCCAAAAGCTATTTTAAACGCTGAAGCCATGCCTGCAGACATTAAAGCAACCATCAAAAACCGCTCACGTGGCTATGCAAACCCGAAACAATTTTATATTGATAAAGTGACCGAAGGTGTTGCCACAATTGCAGCTGCGTTCTATCCAAAACCAGTGATTGTGCGTACTTCCGACTTTAAGTCAAATGAATACAAAAAATTGGTTGGCGGCGACATTTATGAGCCAGATGAAGAAAACCCAATGATTGGCTTCCGCGGTGCTGCACGTTACATGGCTGAAGACTTTAAAGAATGTTTTGCCATGGAAATGGCCGCAATGAAACAAGTACGCGACGTGATGGGCTTAACCAATGTTGAACTCATGTTACCGTTTGTACGCACACTAGAAGAGGCCAAAGCGGTTACACAAATCATGGCGGAAAATGGACTTAAACGCGGTGAAAATGGGCTTCGCTTGATTATGATGTGCGAAATCCCATCTAACGCCTTATTGGCAGAACAATTCTTAGAGTATTTTGATGGGTTCTCAATCGGTTCAAACGATTTAACCCAACTAACTTTAGGAATGGACCGCGACTCAGGCATCTTAGCGGATGGCTTCGATGAGCGCGACCCAGCAGTTAAAGTGTTACTGAAAATGGCGATTAGTACCTGTAATCGTTTAGGTAAATATGTCGGCATTTGCGGCCAAGGTCCTTCTGATCACCCCGATTTTGCTGAATGGTTAGTCTCTGAGGGGATTCAGTCGGTATCATTAAACCCAGATACCGTGGTTGCCACTTGGCAACGCTTAACTAAAAAATAAGCGCAAAAATTCTGTGGAACATCGCACGGTATTTATTATCTCGGATGGTACCGGCATCACCGCTGGTGCACTGAGTAAGCTACTCGAACACTTTCCTGATACCGAGTTTACGCAATCTCGCATTCCTTTTGCTGATAATTTAGAAAAAATATTATCAGCAAAAGCTAGTGTGCAAATGGCTTCTGCTACCGATGGCGTAAGGCCAGTGGTCATTATGTCGATTGGTGATATTCAACATCGCAACCTATTAAAAGAAGTGGATGCCTATTATATCGATCTTTTTGAGACATTTATTGGCCCCCTAGGTGATGAACTAGAGCAAAAGCCACTCACAGGTGCTGGCATTGCTCATACGATGGGAACTAGCTATCACGAACGCATGGAAGCTGTGAACTTTACCCTCTCTCACGACGATGGCATTACGAATAGCGGTCTTGATGAAGCGCAAATCATTTTAATCGGTGTGTCACGATGTGGCAAAACGCCAACTAGTGTTTATTTGGCCATGCAATTTGGCATCAAAGCCGCCAATTACCCGCTTATTCCAGAAGACTTTGAACGTGGTTCACTGCCAGATGCTTTAAAAAGACATACCCATAAAATCTTCGGTCTTTCAATAAAGCCAGAACGCTTACACTCTGTACGAAGTGAGCGTCGTCCCGATAGCTTTTATGCCTCTCTAGAGAATTGCAAGAAAGAAATCGCTACAGCCGAGCAAATGATGCGCGAGCACAATATCACTTGGGCAGATTCCACCAGTCGCTCCGTAGAGGAGCTTTCCGCAATTATTCTGCAAAAAATGAAACAATTGCCCACCAAGCAAATTGCTTAAGGTTAAATTCCAGAAAACAAACTCTTAAACATCATTTTGAATAGCCAGAAAAACCGATCAACAGCCTAACAAAGCCGTAAACTAACCATGAAATAAACCTTTGAAATAAGCTGCGTCTTGACCAAGCTTCTAAGGTGACAAGATCAGCCCCTTCTTCTATTGATTTTTTTAGGTCGTCTTTCAACGATTTATTAAATTCGGCATCATCAACCAGAACGTTTGCCTCATGTGAAAGCAATAAGCTAAAAGGATCAATGTTTGAAGATCCTACCATAGCCCAGTGCTCATCAATAACAGCCACTTTGCTATGCATGGCGCTTTGGTGATATTCGTAAATAACTACACCACTTTCTAGTAAGGAAGTATATAAAGCGCGCGTGGCTAAATCTAGTAATAAAAACTCTACTTTAGATTGCAAAAGCAAAGTCACTTTTACTCCGCGAGCAGCAGCATTTCGTAAGGCATGGCGAAATCTTATCCCCGGCAAAAAATAGGCATTTGCTATGATAATTTCCTTTTTAGCATGCCTAATACCATTGAGGTAAGCCGCTTCTATTTCACGCCGATGTCTAAAATTATCTCTGATAAGAAACGCAGCCTTTACATTTTCATCATGTTTAATGGTTAGTTTATGTTTAAGAGGTTTGTTTGATGGTGTGATAGTTTTGACAAAAAAATTAGCTTTAAAAAAACTCATGGCACTCTTTCGCATTCTTTCAACCAAGGCGCCTTCAACTTTAATCGCATAATCAATACGTGGCAGTTTTTCATTTTTACTTGCATGGTAATCATCGATCACATTAATTCCACCCACAAAACCTATTAAATAATCAATGACAACCATTTTGCTGTGCATTCTTCTAAGTCTGCTTCGTTGTAGTGTCCAAGGTGAAATTTTTGGATTAAAAATCAGAACCTTAATGCCTGAATTTTGTAGCCCATTGATATAATCCGTTGATAAATCTTTACATCCAAAACCATCTAACAACATATACACCTTAACACCACGCGAAGCTGCCTGTTTAAGGGCATCACCTACGCAACTTCCAATAACATCTAATTCAAAGATATAAGTTAGCAGGTAAATTTCTTGCGTTGCTTCTTGAATCGCTGTGATAAGCGCAGGAAAATATTCCTGCCCATTCCTTAATAGCGTGACTAGATTGGCATCAGTAAATTTGCTCATATGCGCATAATTTTGGCAAATAATGCAGTGTGATCGGACACCTTGGAGTGCTGGGTAAATGCGTGCACATTGCAATCTAAAACATCAAATCCTCGCACATAAATGCGGTCCAGTCTAAACAAAGGCAAAAAGGCAGGAAAGCTCTTAGCATAACGCCCATGTGCGGTTTTGAAGGCTTCTTTTAATTGTTGCTGCTCTTTTAAAAGGGCACTCGCATGTTGCCCCCAATCATTAAAATCACCCGCGATGATTAAAGGAGCATTGTGCGGAACGAGTTGATTAATTCGTGTGTTTAATGCACTGAGCTGCTGTTTACGCCAGTGCCCTAGCAAGCCTAAATGCACGCAGATACAATGTAAATGCTGGTCCCAATTTGGGATAGCAATCTGACAATGCAACATACCTCTCTGTTCAGCTTTGCTCGCTGATATATCTTGATTATCCCACTGCATAATGGGGAACTTGGACAAAATGGCATTACCATGATGCCCTTTAGAAGACACCGCATTTTGACCATAGGCATAACTTGGCCAAACTTTGTCAGCAAGAAACTCATATTGTTTTTCTGGTAGCGTAGTAAGTCGAAGCGCATGAAAGCCAGTCACCTCTTGCAAGAATACCAAATCAGCATCTAATGAACGTAGTAAAATACGCTGCTTGTCTGATACACCGCGTAAATTAAAGCTTGCCATGCCTTTATGCGTGTTTAGCGTAACTATTTTTAACTCGTTTTGCACAAAGGCAATCTTAGCTTAAAAACTGAGCCTAAGGATTAAACCCTTAAAGAGAATCGTTTAAAAATGGCTTCTTTTAAACACTTCTGCACGATATTTTGCCCAATAATAAGCATCCATTACTGATATTGCATAAACAAATATTCCACCCGAAAACTTACCAACCATTGAGATATCGGGAGCAGCCAAATGAAAAGTAAAGTAACCTAATACAAGCATAAAAGACAGCATTAGAAGACCGCGTGTAACAGAGTTATTAAGTACTTGACCGACACCAGGTAATAATATTGCCACTAATAAAACAAGGTGTGGATTCAAGGGTGGCTTAAGGGATGTGGATTGTGACTTTTGTTCACTCATTATTTTCGTCCTCTAAAGCTTGTCGAATTTCAATCGCTTTAAGTATAAGTTGTTCAACTTGGGTTTTGTTTACTGGCGTTGCATCTAACAGAACGTTACGCATCACCATATATTCCGACTTTTGAGCTTGTTTAGCAAGGTAAGTGATGCGTAATTTGCTAGGCAAAACCAGCAATTCCTTCACATGATTATCTTCAAATAAAGCGGGCACATAGCGAGATAAAACAGCGACCGAGGCTTGTTCATGTTGATACTTAATGATGGAATGTTTTGGCCAATTTGCTGGTGTGATTAAGTTGCCTTCCCATTGCCATGCTGGACTATAAAACTCATTATTCTGAGGCCTGACTACAACGTCTAAACTTCCTATAATTTGACACTTACCTTCCACCTCAACAGTTAACCAAAGTGGAGGGACTTTTCGCACAGCCAAGGTATCTAAAATGAGTTCCAAAGAGACCGAGTAACCTGCATATTCACCTCTGAGGCGTGGAAAATCACTGGTCGTTTTTCCTAAATTTGAATTTTGAAACAGACCAACACAGTCGTCTAACAAATGTCCACGAACAAATATTGTGTTTTGTTGATCACGTCGAAAGCTACGGAAAAGCAAACCCAGCATGACTGTCGAAAGTAACAATATAAATAAACTAGACATAATAGCTACTGCTAATAAATACGGATGAAATCATTTCACCCGTATTTATTTGGCTAAGTCTCTTAATAACCTTTTGGACGTGGCCATGGCATAGTGAATTGATCAGCGCGTTTTACAAATTGATAGCGACGTACACTAAACCATACTGAAGCCACAATGTAGAATGCCATAATCGACAACAAAGTTGAGCCATAACCTAAGAATGTCGCAAAATACGTTGCACCACACAAAATTAGCAAGGTGATTGCTGGTAACGGGTGGAACGGATGAATATACCCACGATGAATACTGCCAAGTGGCCACATTTTTCTAAATTTGATCATATTATAAGTCATAAACGTATATCCCAATAAGCCAGATAAAATAGAGAAAGTAATTACTTGATCCAATAACCCAGTAAATGCAAACGAAACTGCAATAGGCACTAGAAAGATAATAGAGCGATATGGCGTACGATATTTAGGATGGATGGCACCGAAAAATACTGGCAAATACCGATCGCGTCCCAATGAAAACCAAGCGCGAGAAGCATCATTTACACAACCATTTGCTGAAGCAATTGCTGAAAAGATAGTAGCAATAAACAACAGGATTTGCAGTTTTGTACTTCCGACCAATGCACCCGCATCATACATAGGTGTAATTGCCTGCCCCAAATATTGCCATGGCATTAAACCAGCGCAGATATACCATGTCAGCGATGCTGCCACTAACAAAGTCATCATGCCACCCATCGTGCCTAGAGGGATAGCACGACCAGCTGAACGGACTTCTTCTGCTGCCTGACAAGTTCCTTCAATACCCAAGTAATACCACATACCAAATTGCAGAGAAGCAACCACGCCAAGCCAGCCATATGGCAAATCTGTTAACAGCTCCTTGTGATGTAATACTGCACCTGGCGTTGCTGGCTCCACGGCAAGAAACAAGACTAAGATTGACAAGAAAGCGAACAAAGTAATCACAAAATTAACCGTAAGTGTCATAAAGACACCCCGATAATTGAGCCATGCTAAAAAAGCGATTGTCAGCACAACAAACGGTCGAGTATCAAGATCTGCGTGTCCAAGCAACCCTGCGCCAGTCTTCATTAGGTCACCAACCACTAGCGCATCGGCCGCTTCTAGCATGGTATATGCCATCACCAAGTACAATCCCACATTGAAGGCCATAAGTGGGCCAATAATATGCTTTGCCTGTGTATATTGCCCACCTGCCGCCGCAACGGTTGATGTCACTTCTGAATCAATCATCGCCACACAGGTATACAACAACCCAATTACCCAACATGCGATTAATGAACCGTATGCCCCTCCCTTTGCCACAGAGAAGTTCCAGCCCATAAACTCACCTACCAAAACTATACCTACACCTAGCGCCCAAATATGGAACGGATTAAGTACCTTAAGCATTGAGATTCGCTGCGTATCTGCACCCGAACTAGTTATATTATCACTCATGATTTTCCCCTATTTGCGTTCAGCGGTAAGCTCTTCCGCACCTTCGCGGGAGCTCATCAGAAACGCTTCATCATATTGTTTTGAAACGCTAAAAGCATCTATCAACATCCATACAAGTAGAATGATTGAGATGATCCAAGCAGCATAGGTTGCAATATTCCAAATATCCATTTTGTTCTCCCTTAGCGATCGCCGAATTTTTCCGCAATAACTTCACGGTATTCTTTATCGGAAATTTTGATGACGAAAAAAAAGTAGCCAACAATCACTACTGCCGTGATGATGAGCCACATCGGATCTATCGTGTAGTCGAATTTATTGCTAATTAACGCAGCTGCCTTTTCTGCATCGTAACCTAACTTTTCCCATTGCTGTTGCACGACAGGCGACAAGTTAAGTGATGCCCATGTGGGTTTAGCAGCGGTTGCAGCGTCTGCAGCTGAAGCTATGTCAGCTTTTTTAAAAAACAAAGGTAAATACAAACTTAAATAAACTAGTGCCAAAATGAACACGCTATCGAAAATTTGCCCAGCCCATCCTTGCTTTGGTGGTACGTAATTTTTACTCATTTTCCATTCTCCCTATATTTAACTTCAAGCTGAATAATTATTTTTGTCCTTTTGCTGCTTTATTTGCGTCTAAATGTTGAATATCTAGGCCGTAGATAAACTGTTTATCATCATTCAAATGTTTGGTCATTGCCGTGACAGAGGCAGTGTTAAATACAAGTAATGCAAAACTGCTGAGATACATCACCAAACGAATGCCTGAATCTTGCACAATATCTAAAATAAAATACAAAACAAAAAGCACTGACACCCAAAGTAATACGACATCAACCCACGCCATCATGCAATCTTGCTTAAACATTTTCTCAATACGCATCTGTATATCTTGATCCATTTCAATCCCCTTTAATAATAATGTTGATTGTGTGATTAAGTTGCCTTGATACCCAATTTTTTAGTACACGCCCTCCTTTAACTTATTGTTTCGATGAAAAAAAAGCTGTTACCTATGAATAAGTAACAGCTTTCTAAATAAAAATTGAATTACAATTTTAAAAGTTAACTTGCCTCCAAATACACCGTATTTTTGATGAAAATTATACGACTCACCTGTAAAATGAATACATTCACACATTACGCCACTCCCAAAATTGTATATAAACCCAATCTAACGTCGGGTTTTATCTGCTACTAATCAAAAATCAATATTTTGTAACTCCTGGTATCCAATTTGTTCCAGCCAAAGGTACTTTTGCCATGGCAGATGCTTCTACTGTTAATGCCACTAAATCTTCAGGTTCTAGATTATGCAAATGTGATTTTCCGCATGCACGCGCAATTACTTGCGCTTCCATTGTCATCACAGAAATATAGTTAGCCAGTCTTCTACCCGACATCACGGGATCTACCCTTTTCATTAACTCTGGATCTTGGGTTGTAATTCCAGCTGGATCTTTACCCTCATGCCAATCATCATAAGCGCCAGCTGTTGTACCTAGTTTATTGTACTCCTCTTCCAAGTGTGGGTCATTATCACCCAAAGCAACTAATGCTGCAGTGCCAATAGCTACAGCATCAGCCCCTAGCGCCAAAGCTTTTGCGACATCCGCCCCATTCCGAATACCCCCAGAAACAATCAGTTGTACTTTGCGGTGCATACCCAAGTCTTGTAAAGCCTGCACTGCTGGACGAATTGCCGCCAAAATGGGAATTCCCACATGTTCAATAAATACTTCTTGCGTCGCCGCGGTGCCACCTTGCATGCCATCTAATACCACAACATCTGCCCCAGCTTTAACTGCAAGTGCCACATCAAAATATGGGCGGGTTGCACCAATTTTCACGTAAATTGGCTTTTCCCAATCGGTAATTTCGCGCAATTCGGCAATTTTAATTTCTAAATCATCAGGACCAGTCCAGTCTGGATGGCGGCAAGAAGAACGTTGATCAACACCTTCTGGCAAACAGCGCATTTTAGCGACCCGCTTGGTAATTTTTTGACCGAGCAACATACCACCACCTCCTGGCTTTGCCCCCTGACCAATCACAACTTCAATCGCATCAGCTTTACGCAAATCATCTGGATTCATACCATATCGTGATGGTAAATACTGATACACCAAGGTGGTAGAGTGACCACGCTCTTCAGGTGTCATGCCGCCGTCGCCCGTGGTGGTACTTGTGCCAGCCAATGTTGCACCGCGCCCTAGAGCTTCTTTTGCAGGACCAGATAATGAGCCAAAACTCATTCCTGCGATGGTTACCGGTGTTTTGAGATGAATCGGTTTTTTCGCAAAACGGCCACCCAATACTACATCGGTCCCACATTTTTCACGGTAGCCTTCAAGAGGGTAACGACTTACTGAAGCGCCTAAAAAAAGCAAATCATCAAAATGTGGCAGCTTGCGTTTGCTACCTGCACCGCGAATATCGTATATACCTGTCGCAGCTGCACGCCGAATTTCGGACAAGGTATATTGATCAAACGTTGCCGAAAAACGTGGCAAGGTTTGTGGCTGTTTTGGTGTGTTGTTATCACTCATTTTAATAGGCTCCTGCATTGTCAACATGGAAATGGTAAAGCGTACGTGCCGAGCCATAACGTTTAAAACTATCCGGGGAAATGTCTGCGTGACCCGATTTAGTTAAAAGCTCCTTCAAAATTTTACGGTCCTCTGCATCCATTGGTTTTTCTTCACAATCCGAACCTAGGCTTTTGACTTTACCTCGCACAAATAGCCGAGCTTCATAGAGCGAATCGCCAAGTGCTTCGCCTGCATCACCTAAGATTACTAAGTTGCCTGCTTGTGCCATGAAGGCAGAAAAGCTACCAACTGAGCCACCTACGACAATATCAACACCTTTCATCGCAATACCACAGCGCAAACCAGCATCGCCATCAATCACCAACAAGCCACCATGCGCTGTCGCACCAGCTGCGTTTGACGCAAACCCTTTCACATGCACCATACCTGACATCATGTTTTCTGCCACGCCAGTGCCTGCACTGCCTTCAATCACCACATTTGCATGTTGATTCATACCCGCTGCGTAATATCCTGCATGGCCTTTAATGGTGACATTGACCTCTGCGTTTAAGCCAGCAGCAATATTGTGGGCGCCATTTGGGTTAGTAATTTCAATATTTTTTCCATTAAGTTGGTTTGCATCGCTATGTAAAAACTGATTTACTTCACGTAGTGGAACTTTGTCTAAGTCGTAGCCATTCTTTTGAGCGCCTAAATTTTCCATACATACATCTCCTTTGGACTTGGTTCAAACACCTTAGCATTTTTAATATCTGGTAAATGCGCAAGTGAGCGAAACTCTGAGGCAATCGCCACATAATCATCATGCTCGGCAACGATGGCAGGTTTGCAAGCAAATGGATCGCGAATTAGTGCAAGCTGGTCTTTCGTACCCATCAGTAAGGTGTAAAAACCATCTAACTCTTCAAATCCATGCTCTAAGGCGGTTTTTAAATCATCACCTTCGCGCATACGCCATTGCAAAAAGCGACAAGCGGCTTCTGTGTCATTATCTGTTTCAAATTCGATGCCTTCATACTGCAGTTTGCGACGCAAATTATTTGGGTTTGAAAGCGAACCGTTATGCACTAAACACCAATCCTCGCCTGCAGTAAAGGGATGTGCATGCGCCGGCGTAACGGCAGATTCTGTAGCCATGCGGGTATGCCCGACTAAATGACTTCCACTTAGCTCTTGAAATTGATAACGCGCAGCTACCTGTGCTGGCGTGCCCACATCCTTGTAGATATCCATCAATTGTCCCACAGAAAGCAAATGAATTTGTGGATAATGCTCTTTAAGCCAAACCTTAACTGTTTCTGGCGCCAAATGCGTAGTCAGGACAGCATGATTTGCTTTTTGCGCAAAATCGCTTACTTTGCAACCTAAATGCGTCAAAAAGTCATGCGACAATTTCTGCCAATTAAAATCGCCATCACTGGTATATAAACTAAATTTACGCTGATCGTTTGCCACCGCTTTGCCAAATATCGCCAAACCTGCTGAGTCAGGCCCACGTTCAGTCATCCCTATCAGCATTGGTAACATCAATTCGCCAATGTTGACGCGCATCTTAGTATTTTTTACTAATAAGCCAACAATTCCACACATATTAATCTCCTCACAAATTCTACTTTTACTAAAAAAATTCCATATAACGATTGATTTCCCAATCGGACACATGGCGTGAATACTCAATCCACTCCATGGTTTTTAAATCGATAAACTCTTGTGCAAGCTTGTCGCCGAGCGCATCACGTATTACTTTATCTTGTGAGAACGCATGCACAGCCTCTTTCAAATTTTGTGGCAAAATGCCAATTCCAGCGGCTTTTAATTGCTCTGGTGAATAGTCATACAAATTATCTCGATTGCCAGTGCCTGGGTCTAATTCGCGTGCAACACCATCTAAGCCTGCGGCTATTACCGCCGCAGTCGCCAAATAAGGATTGCATCCACCATCAGGCAAACGAAGCTCTAGACGACCATAGGGAATACGCACCATCGTGCTACGGTTATTGTCACCATAAGAAATATAGGCAGGCGCCCATGTGGCGCCAGAAAGCGAACGCCCTACAACCAAGCGTTTATATGAATTGACAGTGGGTGCCGCAAGCGCAGCTAATGCTGGGGCGTGAGCAAGCAATCCCCCTAAAAAGTGGTACGCTAATTTTGATAAGCCATGTCCTGTTTTATCACTGTCATCCTGAAACAGCGTCTTCTTGCCATCGCCAATTGACATATGCATGTGCATGCCATTGCCAGGACGATTACTAAATGGCTTGGGCATTAGTGAGCAGACCATTCCCATTGAGTTAGCGATTTCACTAGCCGCCATTTTAAACATGATGAAGTCATCAGCACTTTTCAAGCAATCAGCATAAGTGTAGTTAATTTCAAATTGCCCATTAGAGTCCTCATGGTCAATTTGATACACATCTAAATCTGCAGCAAGTAGTGATTCGGTCAGTTTTTCTAAAAATGCCGATTGTCGTGTAATACCTTTGTAGTCATAACATGGCTTCTGCAAGGTGTCGGTGCTATCCACTGGATGCACATGCCCAAACTCATCTTTTTTGAGTAATGAGAATTCAGGTTCTAAGCCTGTATAAAGTGTCCAACCCTTTTCAGCTAAGCGAGCAATTTGTTTTTTAAGCACAACGCGTGAATCATATTCATAGGGTTTTCCATTGACATGACCATCACAGATGATTCGCGCATAACCAGGCTGCCATGGGATAAGCGCTAGTGTCGACAACTCACCAACGGCCATATAATCTGGGCCATTAGGCGCGATTCCCATTCCCCAAATTGCACCCCCAGCAAACCCTGCACCTGCAGTGAGTATGTCCTCCAAATGTGCAGAGGGCACGGATTTCACTTTGGCTGAACCGTGAATATCTACAAATTGCGCCAAAATGTATTTAACATTATTGTCCTTTAAAAACTTCTTACCTTCGGCTAATGATTTAATTTGCGACTTCATTTCTACCCCCTTAACAATGACTGATAATGATTTGAAAGGCCGACAGCGCCACCACCTAACTCAACCGCAATTTCTAATAACATTTCCCACAAATAGGCACCATAGGTGCCATCACACCAAATTCTATATACCTGTTCATTATTCAATTGCTGACGCAATATCGTTGCTGATATGCCCGCCAGTTGCGTCATTACCAAGTTATTTGCACCTAAAGCACTATCACGCAAATCCAACATGCAAAGTTCTGAAAGCATATTTTGCACTTGATTTCCACTTAACAAAAACGCTGCATCTGTGCGCAAAACTTTATAAGCACCGAGCGTAGTTGCTTGATTAAATGCTAGTAATTTTTCTGTCACATTGGTTTTGTGTTGATCTTCCAACAAAAACTCACTACCACCAAGACGCAATACCAAACATCCATTTTGCTCAAGCCAAGTATTTTTTTCTGCAGGAATTTGTAGACCTTGACTGCTTAACCAATCAGAAGCCTGCGGGCCTTTAATTCCAAAACGTGTAAAGCAACTGACATCGGTCACACCCAAAGTTTTTTTTCTTACCAGTTCAACATCCCCACCCTCAAACTCCAGAGCGACTTGCATATCCTTAAACACATCGATTTTGGCTTTAATCAGAGGTGTTGCGTATGTCACTGGCGAGATTTTTTTTATATCGGTCATTATTTATATCGCCTTAAAAAAGGGTGTGGTAGTAACTGTTGCCAGAACTAAGGAGCCATTGTCTGTGCGTATTTCAAAATTATTACCTAGTCTTGCTTGCGATGGGTGCACATACGCTAGGCCTACTATTCGCTTACTTGCTGGGCTATATGCAATACTAGTGACACGGCCTTTAATTTCACCGGCCTCAATCACCAAATTACAATCGAGGGGCATTTCACCAGCAAAATTTTCTTCTAAAACAAATGGTACAAGTTTCTTATTTGGTGTTTTCTTGGCAATAATTTCCAAGCTACGTTTTCCAATAAAAAATGGTTTTTCTAAGTGTAGTCTTGCATCTTCGCCAATTTCATAAGGATTCGTTAAGCCATCCGTATCCACACCAGGCATAAAATGACCAAGCTCCAACCTTAGTAAGCGTTGTGCATCTGTGCCAAATGGCTGAATATTATCACTCACTCCAGCCACCATTAACGCGTTCCAAACACTTAAACCAAATGGACTTGGACAATGAATTTCATAAGCAAGCTTTGCAACGAAGCTGACTCGAACTATGCGTACATGAATCCCTAGGATTTCAGTTTCCACCCCTCTTCCTATTGGGAAAGCGGCGTCGGACAAATCAATATTAACTATATTACTCAGCACATCGCGCGATTTTGGTCCAGCCAAGTTAATCAAGCTATACGCGCCTGTTACGTTGATCAGCCCGACGTTAAGTTGCCATATTTGCAGCCATCGTTGCATTTCACGATAGACTATCGCAGCATTTGAGGTACTGATACAAAGATAAAAGAGTTCATCCGCTAATCGCAAGGCAACCCCATCATCAATCACCACGCCAAGCTCATCTAGCAAGAGTAAATAGCGACTTGAACCAATTTTTTGATTCACAAAATTACCCGTGTAGAAACGCTCTAGAAACATTGCTGCATCTGGTCCACAAATCTCTACTTTACCTATACTGCTACTATCAATCATGCCAACAGATTGGCGCACTGCAACCGCTTCTTGTCGAACAATTTCAAGTTTACTTAGACCTTGTTTTTGATAATAAGCTGGGCGTGACCATGCGCCAACTTCCGTAAACACAGCGCCTGCAGTCTTGTGCCATGCGTGAATAGCTGAAATTCTATGCGGATGAAAACTGCGACCTGCCAACTGATTAAACGGCGTTGGATGAAAAAACGGTCTTGCCGTAGTGGTGCCTATTTTCTCAACTGGTAAATTACGAATTTTTGCTAAAATACGAATGGCATTCATATTAGAATGCTTACCTTGGCTTGGCCCCATGCCTACGGTGGTAAAACGCTTCATCAGTTCGATATTGTCGAAGCCTTCTTTTGCTGCATTGATAAAATCTTTGACGGCAATATCTTCATCAAAATCGACGAAATTTTTGCCTTTGGGATGAGGCACCATCGGATAAAAATGACTTGGGGAACAGCCCTGATATTTTTCCACTATTATCTGTGTAGACTTCTTACCAAGAAGCTTCAATACTTCATTTGTCGCTCGCAATCCATCTTGTTTTCTTTGTATAAATCCATAAACTCCATTGACCTTACCAGCTGCAAACACCCCATTTGGTAGCTGTTTAGGAACAAACTGTTCAATATCATTATCATACCTTACTGCCATACCTGACTGATATAGTAAAGCTGCAGCTGGTGCCCAACCTGCACTCATTGCAATACCATCGCAATCTATCTTAATTTTTTGATTGGAGTCTACTTCCCCTGTTTTTTCATCAAAACGACAAATAATTGCGCCACTCACGCCAAGTTTATTTTTGCTTGGCAATGCCTCATACACACAACTACCAGTATATATTTTGACTCCCTCCCGTGTTAATTCTGGGGCCAACTCATCTCTTTCGCCTTGCATACGCATATCGATTAAGGCTAGCACTTTGCAACCTGAGTTAAGCAAATCTAAAGCGACACGATATCCATGCGCATTTGCTGTGACTACCACTCCGGTATTGAATGGCTTAACGCTGTAACGATATATCAGACGTTGCGCCGCAGAGCCTAGCATAACGCCTGGCAAATCATTATTATGAAAAACTGGCGGTTGTTCAAATGCACCAGACGCAACAATAATAGATTGTGCCCGCACTTTTGTAATGCCTGATAGGGTGACAATTGGCACCATGTGGTCAGCGTAATAGCCAGCAGCATAAGCATTTAGTAATACTTGAATACTTGCAGTTGCCGTGATTTTTGCGGTCAATTCGATCAATGCATTTTTACCCAAGGCACCGCCAGCGTGGTCATATGTTAAACTACCACCAAGCTGCGCATTTTCATCTACTAGCACCACTTCTAAACCTTTATTTGCAGCTTCCAAAGCTGCTGTCATGCCAGATATTCCAGCACCAATCACAAGTAGATCGCAATGCATATTCAGTTTACGTTGTGTTATGCGAGGGTAATTAAAGTTTACCTTGCCCAAGCCCGCCGATTTACGAATTACATTTTCCCAGAAAGGAAATAATGCGGCTGGTTTATGAAACGCCTTGTAGTAAAAACCCACTGGTAGCAGTGGCGACATATTGTCGATAAATCTCTTTTTATCCGCAATCACGCCACCATCTGTATTCACCACATGCAAATTCATATCTGGCTTTAATGCAACTACATCCGCACGCATGTTGGTGTCAGTGCCATCTGTCACCATAATATTCACATCATGATTTGCTAAGCTCAAAACTCCACGCGCGCGATGGTATTTAAAGCTACGGCCCAACACCTTCACACCAGCTGCCCATAGTGCACTGGTAATCGTGTCGCCTTCAAAGCCTGTGTAATCTTGGCCTTCAAAACTAAATTTTAGAGGCCTGTCGCGGTTAATCCACTCGCCTGCCTGTTTTGGTATACGCATCGTCATTCAGGAACCATCTCATTTTTTGGCATATTGCTAAACAAATAAGTCGTTAATACAACATCACTCAAGGTATTACGTTCGGCAATAAACCAAGTACCACTTGGTGAGTGATACCACCACTCTTTCTTAATACCAGGCGCATTGTCACGATAATGCACATAGGCTGCCCAAGTTTTATCATCGCTTGCGTCTGGATTAGGCATCTCGCGGTATTCCCCCCCATATATAAACTCGTGAATTGGACGCACACCATTCATTGGACAATTTAATAGTTTCATATTAATGGCCTACAGAGGCTGCGCCTTTCTCGCCAGTAAGTTCATATTCTTCAAACCGCGATAAGCGAAACGAATGAATTAAATCATGCGCCTTATCATTAGCAAGTGTATGTGCCATAGTCTTTCCGCTAATTGGCGTGGCTTTAAATCCCCATGTACCCCAACCCGCGTCTAGATAAAATCCCTTGATTGGTGTCATACCCATTAATGGTGCAAAATCTGGTGTGACATCTGCCATACCAGCCCATTGGCGCACCACTTTCACGTTAGATAAGAATGGGAACATATCACTGATATGCGAAGTGAGTCCTTCGACAAAATCAAATGTAGATTTAGTATGATGTACTTCATATGGATCGAGCGAAGAACCCATCACAAGTTCACCACGCGAAGATTGACTAACATACACATGCAAACTACCTGAAACCAAAATAGTATCTAGCCAAGGTTTCATTGGTTCTGTGACACAAGCCTGTAATGGCTGAATGATAATAGGCGTTTGCAAACCAACCATTTTAGTAATACGAGGCGTAAAGCCAGCCACCGCAGAAAGCACTTTGCCCGTTGCAATATAGCCTCGGTTAGTTTGTACACCATGAACTTGCCCGTTGCGCACATCAATACTTTCAACCTCGGTGTTTTGAAATATCTCAGTACCCATGCTATCGGCCCCACGGGCATAACCCCAAGCTACCGCATCATGCCGAGCAATGGAACCTGGCTCATGATATAGCGCACCCAAGATAGGTGATTTTCCACTACAACTAATATCCAACTGCGGACATGCAGCAGAAATTTCATCAGTGCCAACAACTCGACTTTTAACACCAACATGCTTATTCACTTCCGCACGCCAACGCATAGTGCGCATGGCAGAATCTGTATGCGCAAGCGTAAAGTGTCCACGATTAGAATAAAATAAATTGATGTCAAGTTCGGTAGACAAGTCTTGAAACAACTTAACACTTGCATCATAAAAATTAACGCCATCTGGCGTTAAATAATTTGAGCGCACAATCGTTGTATTTCGACCTGTGTTGCCACCACCGATGTAACCTTTTTCTAATACCGCAACATTAGTAATACCATGATCTTTAGCCAAGTAATAGGCGGCTGCCAAGCCATGACCACCACCACCAATAATAATTGCATCATAGGACTTTTTAGGGGTCTGACAATCTCTGAAAAAGCGCGGCTCTTTGTATTCCCCACCGAGCGCAAATTTTAATAATTGATATGCCATTCAAGCCTCATAAATTGACTAAGTCTTACAGATAAGAAAAGTTATAAAAATAAACTTTATTTACTGTGGTGAAACTTAATGTATTACAACAAATGTAAAAAAATTTGTCAATAGATTTGGAAACAATATTTATCTAGATGAAACTTTTGATAGAGATTTGCCAAGTTATCAAGTAAAATAAATCTTGAAATATCATGTAAGGGTCTATCAAAAATGAGCGTCAACGATAGCAATAATGGGATTGAAATTGCAGCTAGCGACACCCAAAGCAAAGCGCTTGACCGGTTTTTAGGCAATACAATACATCAACTTCGTATTCAGCATGGACTTACTCTAGCAGAACTGTCCGAACGCGCTAATATAAGTCGTGGCATGCTTAGTAAAATTGAAAATGGCATTTCCTCAACTAGCTTAGATACCCTAGAACAACTCGCAAATGCCCTTGGCGTTACGCTATCTCGTCTTTTTCAAGGCTACAACTTACCAAGTAGCTCTGTGCAATTTGTGAAAAGCGGTCAAGGTTTAGAGGTGGTACGCCGCGGGACAAAGAGCGGACACACCTATCATCTGCTAGCATATGACCAAGGCCCACAAAAAGTATTTGAGCCATTTCTAATCTCTCTAGAAGATCCTGGAGAAGAGTTTTCAAGTTTTGAACACCCTGGGACAGAATTTATCTATATGCTTGAAGGCAAAATGGAATATCGTGTTGGTGATGAAATCTTTACACTTGAGCCAGGCGACTCTTTAACGTTCCGTGGAGAGATTCCGCACCGCCCAGAAAAACACAATGAAGTACCCATTCGCTTTCTTGCTACCATTCATTACGATTTGCCAACTAACCTCCTTGAGCAAGATTAATCCAAATGATGTATCAAATTGACGAAGCAACCCAAGGCGATATTTCAGCACTTGTTGGACTGTTATATGAATTATTTAGTATTGAAAAAGACTTTGCCCCGGACACCAACAAACAGGAGCTCGGACTAGCACTAATAATCGCAAACCCTGAACGCGGCGTAATTAAAGTAGCACGCGAATCTGATGGTAATGTAATTGCTATGGTGAGCGCTCAGTTGGTCATATCTACTGCGCAAGGTACAGCTTCTGCATGGCTTGAGGATATGGTAGTTAGCGGACCCTATCGCAATGCGGGAATTGGAAAAGTGCTATTACAAAGCGCGCTTGACTGGGCAAAAGCAAAAGGCGCTAGCCGTGCTCAATTACTCGTCGATATAGAAAATGAGCCTGCACTTGGTTACTATCAACATCTAGGATGGGAAACAACACAACTGCAAGCGCGACGAATTTTTCTATAATTAAACAAAAATTAGTACTTATAACTTTTTATCTAGCCCCATTTGAAAATACTTGTGGACAATTTTATCTTGATTTTCCAAAAGCCAATCTATACTTGGCTCGTTTTTCATTGCCTTATGAATAGCTTTTGATGTAGCTTCGCGATGAATATTAAATAAGACTTGGTGGTCTAAATCTTCCTGTTCAGCCACAAGTGGATTTAACCAGACAGATACAATAATACCAATATCATTCACCTTGTCTTTAGGGATATCTCCACACCGAACGGCATCTAAAACCCCATTGGCTATAGCAGCTTGCACCGTACCCATTAAAATATTTGTATATTTATTGTCTTTAACAGTTACCTTGCTCACCATAATGGTAGCTGGTCTCACCATCACATCAGTATTAAGTATTGCCAATACTCGTGAATGACCCTTAACTTGATCTCCAAGTAGATTTGCAAATGCAACTCCCATCGGACCACTCATTTCACCAATAGCGACTTCGGGTTCTGCTGCTGTCCCAACTGGACCACCCGCTACCAATGCCTCACCAACTCGCATGACTATATCTACGCTCACTTTATCTCCAAGTTGAATATTAAATTTACTTTAGTGCAATAATTGTAACTTATGTTATACAAATTTTGCTTAATTTAAAATTATATTTACGCGTATCAGGTTGGTTGTTTCTATCGAGCTAGCATTTTTAGCCTAGCTGGTGGCAATTATCTCTATTTCAAATAAGGTCGCATTTTACCTAAAATAGCCTCTGAATCAGGTAGCACGGTGCTTCCGTAAGCACTAATGTCTTTACCACCAGGCAAAATCACGTATTTGTAGAAATTCCATTTGGGTGACGTGCCGGTTTTGTCAGCAAGCTCTTTGTAAAACGGATTTGCATCAGCGCCAGAAACAGAACTTTTTGACATCATCGGAAACTCAACCTTGTAGGTCATTTTACAAAAATCACCGATTTGTTTATTGTTGCCTGGGTCTTGTCTAAAATCGTTTGAAGGAAAGCCAATCACCAACAAACCTTGACTCTTGTATTTTTTGTATAACCCTTCAAGTGATTCAAATTGCGGCGTAAATCCACACTTACTGGCAGTATTCACAACCAAAATTGGTTTATCTTGATATTCACACAAATCAAAACTTTCCCCATGCAAGGTGGTAAATTGGTGATTATAAATACCGCTACACGCTGCGTTGGTCATGAAAGTCGCTCCAAGCAATAGTATTGAAAAAATGGATTTTGCTAAAAAATGGCGCATTGTTTTTTCCTAATAGAAAGTCGACAATGTAATGACCTTACTACATTTATTTCGTTCCAACTAATCAAGCCACTGACGCAGAAAACCTAGCGTTGCAAAAACCAAAATTAACTTTATAACACTGACATTCAGCTTGAGTAATACAACAAAGCCAAGCGTAGCAGCGGCGATTCCCAACCAGTCGACAGCGCTGCCATTTGGCCAAAATACATGCCTTGCAAAAAACAAACCTAAGCTAGTAATGACACCTACCACCGCCGCAGTAATTGCGTCTAATGGCGCATTAAGTTTAAGGTTGTTTTTAGTTGACTCAATAAATGGCCCACCAACAAAAATAAAGACAAACGAAGGTAAAAAAGTAAAAAATGTTACGACACATGCTGCCAAAATGCCGGCGAACAGAGGATCTGCATGTACATGTTGCGACCAGCCCCCAAGAAAACCTACAAAAGTCACCACCATAATTAATGGCCCTGGTGTAGTTTCACCTAAAGCCAGCCCATCAATCATCTGTGTTGGGGTAAGCCACGCGTAATGTGTCACTGCCCCTTGATAGACATAAGGTAAAACTGCATAAGCGCCACCGAATGTCATCAGTGATGCTTTGGTGAAAAACCAAGCCATTTTTACTAATGCCGAATCCCAACCATAAAGTGCAGCCAAAAGTACAACTGTAGTGAGCCAAATAATAATGCCAACTAAAGCTACATTTATTACACGCTTTATGTTAAAAATTGCATGCGCTGGTGTCGGAGTTTCGTCATCAATCACGGCTTTTCCATAATTCTTTTCCAGTTTTCCGTGCCCAGTACTTGCATTAAACCATCTTGGTACATAAATATTGCCTAGAATTCCTAGTAGCGCAGCAGACAAAATGACAAGTGGAAAAGGTAAGCTAAAGATTGCAATTGCTAAAAATGCACAAACCGAAATTGCCCACAATGCCTTATTTTTAAGTGTTCTAACACCAATGCGATATGCAGCGAAAAGTACAATTGCAACCACGGCAGGCTTGATGCCAGATAACAAACCCTCCACCACTGGAAGTTGACCAAAACGCAGATAGACGTAGCTTAATGTGATTAGAATAAAAAGCGATGGCAATATAAAAAGAATGCCCGCTAAAAGCCCACCGCGAGTTTTATGTAGCAGCCATCCAATATAAATCGCAAGTTGTTGTGCCTCAGGCCCAGGTAACAACATGCAGTAATTTAGCGCGTGCAAAAAGCGCTTTTCTGATATCCAGCGCTTATTTTCTACAAGGTCTTGGTGCATTATCGCTATCTGCCCTGCTGGTCCGCCAAAGCTAATAAAACCTAACTTAAACCAATACCAAAAGGCTTCATTCAACGATGGTAATGACTCCGATTCAGTTTCAATTGAACTCATAAAAAACTCAATAAATATGTAATAGTTAAATCATACAGTCAAATCTATTATTTTATTATAGCGGCTTGGCATGCAATATGCTTATTAGTAAATACCTAGCAAGCTGCTAGTTAAAAAGTAAAGAAAGGTTAGGTTTAATATGGCTACAAGTTCAATAATAAAAAGCGCAGAAAAAATTAAACTTTTAGATCAAATGCTAGAAGATATCGCTGGCGAAGAGTTTGATATTGATGGAGGCTATGGGACTGATTACGCGTCTGATTTGAAGCGCTATTCAGGTGATTCACAACTAGGCGAAATAGATAATTTTCACTAAATTTCGTGCTGCTATTCTAGTAATAGCGTTTGTATAAGTCGAGCACTTTAGTCACATAAGCAGTAGTTTCGCGATATGGCGGCACTTTTCTGCCGTGCCCTATCACCGCGTTCTCTCCTGCATTGTAGGCTGCTACGGTAAGCGAGAGGTCGTTATTGAAAAGCGTTTTAAGGTAGGCCAAATAACGTGCCCCACCCTGAATATTCTGTGCAGGATCAAAGACGTTCGAAACACCATATTGGCGTGCTGTGCCCGGCATCAACTGCATCAAACCTTTTGCCCCTTTTGGTGAAACCGCCCGAGGATTGTAGTTAGATTCTGCAGTAATTACTGCGTGCAAAAGTTTATCTTCAACACCACTGGCCTCAGCAGCGCTTTTAATCACATCACGATACGGCGCATTATCCTGATTTATTCTCTTTGAGCTTGCTACTAAAGTTTTAGCGTTTGCTATACCTGCAATTGGTGCTACTGCCTCTAATGGTGCCGCCTCAAGCAAGGTGTATTGATCGCCCGTAGGGGTATCTGTAAGGTATATCGCGCCCGTTTCATCAGCATAGCCAAATGCATCTGCCATTGCCTGTGCTGAATAAGCGCAGGACAGCATCAGCGTTGAGACTAAAGCAGTTTTTAAAGGGGAACTTTTAACACCATTTGTCATCATGGCATTGAATCACATACATACAACTGTAAACAATAAGCAAATACCCTACTAAAATAGCCCAAGTGGGCTAATCGACATTAATTGCTATTGCTTATATCGGCATCTTCGCCTGTACCACCTGGCTTACCATCTTTGCCATACGAAATCAAATCGTATTCACTATGTTCACCGGGGATTTTATAAACATATGCTTGTCCCCAAGGGTCCAATGGAACCGATTTTTCAATGTAAGGGCCGCGCCATTTGGTTTCATTAGCTGGCGCAGTTTCTAGCGCCTGCAAACCAACATCTTGTTGAGGGTAATGTCCTGTGTCTAAACGATAAATATCCAACGCTTTACCCAAACCAGCAATTTGCTGTTTGGCTGCTTTAACTTCAGATTTACCTAATTGAGCAAAATATTTCGGTCCAACATAACCCACCAACAAGCCAATAATCACCATTACCACCAACAACTCAAGCAAAGTAAAGCCAGCATTACGCCGCATTCTTAATCTCCTAAAATAATTCAATTTGACATTTACACAATGCTGCCATAAACGGCTGGTAAAAATCTATCGCAAGACGCTCTAATTCGGTCTGCCATCATCTGTAAAATAATGAGCAAAAACTTGTTACCCAATCTTGGTGAGTAAACCATAATCTCATTTAGCGAAGCACGCGTTAAAACTGCGAAATTAGTGGGCATGGTTGTTACACAACTTGCAAATCTTTGATGACCATCAAGTAAAGACATTTCACCTAATATAGAACCAATACCGATTTCTGCAATGTTGTGACGGCCTAATTCTTTAATTTTTTTCTGCACAACTGCACCACCGCTTAACAGCAAAAGCAAGTAATCACCGCTATCGCCTTCATTAAGTAGCACGTAATCTTTAGGGGCTGAGTAGCAAACCATATAGTGTGCCAATGATGAAATTTCTTCCCCAGTAAAGTCATCGAATAATGCAATATGTTCTATTACACTTGTGACATCTTGCACATAATTGTCGGCGCTACCTAAATTATTCAGATCAGAAAATATTTTTTTTGCGCTAGTAGCCATAGCAGCTTTATACATGAGAGTGATTATCTTTACAAGTCATGCACTGCACGCAAAATATCATCTGCAGTCACAAAACCATCCAACCTAATCCATTTATCGCCTTGACTAGCTTTTAGTAAAGTCACAGGCACATGGTTCATTTTATCACCACGATAAACACCCATGGCTTTTTGAATTTTAATACTGTCGTCTTCAGTGCCCGTGTAGTAATGCCAAGAATTGCCAGCGTGAAACTTTTCCGCATAACTTGTTAGCTGCTTCGGAGTATCGTGTTCAGGGTCAAGTGATATAGAAACTAAATGCACCTTCTCAATCTCCACACCCAGCTTGCCTTGCAGCTTAGCAATGGTTTGACTAATCATCGGGCATATTGCTGAGCAAGAGGTATATACAAAACTCACCACCACCACACGACCATCATTCATCTCGTCTGCGAATAGAATTTTTTTTCCATCTTGGCGGACCATTTGTAAATTTGGAAGCTTAATGCTTACTTCTGATTGTTTGACTTCAGTTGCTTCTCTTGCATTCACAATTGCAGCATTTGACAATGCCAAAAAGATTGCAGTAATCAATAATTTTTTCATTTCAATATCCTACGCAAATGCTTAAGGCACAATCCAAGCCGACAGTGGTAAAAGTTTTGTTTTATTTGCATCGTCAAATCGCACAATATATGCGCCTTTCGAAGTAAAGCGCTGCCCTACACCTAGGCTCATCCTTGGGTAAATAGTGGTACTTTTAGCGACAGTTAGCACTGGTTCAGCTTCTTTTTCACTAGCGTCAACTGTATCTTGTTTTTTTATTCTTGGCACGCGCGTTGACCAGCGCATTACTTGCCGAACGCGATCACGCTGCTCAGATTTTCCTGTTTCATTGCGGCTTAACATGCTCTCTGCACGCTCTAACAGATAGTCACGATAAACATTATCCAACATTTCTGTCATCGTATCCGACATAAAGTCTAATGCAAAATAAGCTTCAGCTTGCAAGGGCTCATCTTCAATTGGGATTTGATTAAAACGCATCCAACTATGGAAGTAATTTAAGTTTATCTGACGTTTATCTGGCAACTCATAAGGGTAAATCATTCTTGCAGACTGTTTCCATTGATCCGCCAAAGCTGCCTTTTCACCACCCGACATGCGCCCAGAAACAAAAACAGTCGCTTTGGTTGTAGGAATTGCATTCAACAAACTCAAGTCTGCACTACTCAACCAAAGCACTACAGCATCTTGAGTATTGAGTCCATCAAGCGCTTTTCTTAAAGAAGGTAAATCGCCTTTGAAAGAGCGATTTTCTAATGAAATGCCAGAATCTTTCATCGCTAGACTCAAAGCCGATGAAGCCCCTAGACCAAGCGAATCATCACGAAACACTTGCATTATTCGCTTTGGGGCTTGGGTAGGTTCGTCACTTAAGTACTTGGCCAAGACATCCGCCTCCAGCTTAACGCCTCGCTGAAAGTAAATCGAGTAATGATTGTCTTCTGCGTCAATAGGTAAATCGACACTGGGCATCCAACAAGGGATTTTATTTTGCTCACAAAATGCGTGTACTGGTTGCCATGTCGTACCAGAAAGACCTGAAATCAGAGCAAACACAGGTTCTTTTTCATTAAATTCCTGCAATTGCTTTTGCCAAGTCTCTGGAGGGCCTTGTAAGTTCCAAACATGCAACACCCACTTGCGCTCTATACCAAGCACCAGCTCGGCAGCAGTTACCATATGCCGACGCCCACTGCGCTTTCCAACCAGCATGGTACTACCATTTTTCTGCGTAAAACCGCGCTCTAGTACCCGTAACAGCATTCTACGACGCTCTGGGTCTGCATCGGGCGTAATCACTGTGGCGAAATGCACTTCATCTTTGCTTACACCAGGAGAATAATGTTGTGAAAGTTGTTTGAGATATACAGTGAGCACCCGCATTTCTTCGTTACTCAGCACATAACGCGGCATTAACACGCTCATTTCTTGCCCGCCAACATCTACTCCACGCGTGACCGCATTAACTACCGCAGAATCTGTATAAGGGGCATGTGAAATATTAAAACGCTTGCCACTTCTTGGGTCCATCGTTGCTTGCAGAGAGTCTCCTGTGCGATACAGAAAATTACCTGTAATCGGAGGTACTTGAATATCGCCTTCAACCGAACCCATACCGCTAGGACGATGGCATGCTGAGCAAGCTGCGGCATTGCCAGAGAGCATCTCCTCACCGCGCACACCCATAAGTGGCGCGCCAGATGGCAAGATACCATCTACATATATTTGGCGACCTGCTTCGATATCAGTAACTGATCCAAAGGCATTAGTGGTGTTGAGAAAAGCTATTAGCAATACCAACCAAAAGCGCAGCCTAAAAGCTCTCATCTTATTTTTTAGCGTTTATCAGAAGCCGCAAGCGTAGTGCCCAAAAGCTCTAAATCGTAAATTAAAACCGCATCGGGCCCCACTTTAGGCGGATTTCCCGCCGCACCAAAACCAAGCTCTGCAGGAATATAAACTTGCCATTTTGAGCCTGCTGGCATGAGTTTAAGCGCTTCTTTAAGCCCAGGAATCAATGCAGACATTTTAATAGTAGACGATTTCCCAGCACTAGATTGCTCAAAAACCGTACCGTCAACCAATGTGCCGCGATACTGGGCTTGAATGAAATCAGTATCCGTTGGCTTCACTCCTACTCCCGCTTTTATTACTCTATATTGCAAGCCACTTTTCAATTTAACCACACCAGGCTTGCGTTGATTTTCATCTAAAAAGCCATAGCCCGATTTTTGATTGTACACGCTGGCGTGCAGTTGGCTGCGGTTAGGTTTCATAAACTTACGCACACGTGGTTGCGCGACATCGCCATCTGCCGCTTGCTGCATCAACTCCTGCTTACTTGCTGGCACATCAACAGCGACGGGTGCCTCTTCCCCTGCCGCAGCCGCATCTGGCGCTGTTGCGTCTGCTGGCACCACAATTTCTTCTGCATAAGTTGGATAAGCAAAAGTTAACATTAGTAAAACTAATAAACGATTCATTTTCATCACAATCTAACTCCGTAAAGGTTACTTTATAACGCAAGAAATACCTATTTGATAGACACCAATTCCATATCGAATATTAATGTCTCGTTTGGGCCAATCTCTGCGCCAACAGCACGTGGACCATAGGCAAGCTGGCTTGGAATCACCACTTCCCAGTGTGAGCCGACAGGCATTAATTTTAATGCTTGCTTCATGCCAGGAATAAGCTGAGCTATTTGCATTGTGGCAGGCGCACCTGTATCATTTGCATCAAACTGTGTGCCAGCAATTGTAGTGCCACGGTAGTTCATTTCAATAGTATCTGTGTCCTGAGGCGTTTTGCCATTGCCTGCTTTGATAACGCGATACTGCAAGCCATTTGGCATGGCCACCACACCTGGCTTTTTCTTGTTTTCATCTAAATAGGCTTTGCCCTTTTTGATATTGTCCGCAGCCGTTATAGCACGCGCATTCTTAATGTTTCGACGTAAATCATTTTGAAAATTATTGAGTACTTTATGCAAGTCATCATCAGAAAGTAAAAGCGGCTTGCCTCCAGAGGCGTCTTTTAGGCCTTTAATAAACTGATCAACGTCAATTTCTACATTATCTTTAGTAAAAGTTCGCGCGGTTTGCACGCCAACTGCATAACTGGTCATTTGTTTGTTGTTATCAAAATTAGCAGGTTTATCTGCTTTTACTTCATCAGCAAATACGAAAGTAGTACTGATTAAAAAAATGCTAGCAACGCATGCAATAACTGATTTCATTTTTATTTCCTTTATAAAATAATGGATGCCAGTTACTCACTGGCATCCACTTTACGAAGTTACTTCTAAACTATCTTACTAGGACACCAGCAGCTGGTGTAGCAGCAGTCCAGTTACTACTTCCATTTGCATTAGTCGTTCTTACTTGGTAACGATAAGTTTGGCCAACCGTCACACCAGTATCTGTGTAACCAAGACTATTGCTACCTTGAAGTGCAGCAATAGTAACCCATGGGCCGTAAACATTACCGAACAACCTTGTATGGCGCTGAACAGTTACTGTTGCAACATTGTTGCTCAGTTGATTCCAAACCAACACAACATTTTTAGAACCTATTGCAGAGGTAGCACTAGTAATTACAGGTCTTGTAGGTGGGTTTGTTAAATCAATAGTAACGTTACCACTATTTGGACCCACTACTGCGCCATTTAACGGTAGAACTCTGAATTGATAAGTAGAGGCTCCCATCGTTAATGTTACTGTCGCATTTATTACGCCACCTGTACCAGCTGCAGTTAACGTACCTGAAACTGAACCAGCAGGAATTGCTATCCAATTGTTACCATTACGACGATACTGAATTAGATAGCCAGTTTCGCCATCTGAATTATCAGTCCAAGTTAAGGCAAGTGAATTAGCGCTTAACAAGCGTGCAGTGCCAATTGTTGCTGCTTTAAGTACTACCTGTGTTGTAGTGGCGCTCACAGTTGCAGCTGGCGATACAGAACCAGTAGCGTTTGTTACAACAACACTGAATGTGTAACTTGTGTTTGGACTTAAGCCTGTAATGTTAAGCGGGCTAATTGCTGGTGTAATGGTTCTAACAACTCCACCAGCTGTTGATACGGTTACAGTTGCGATTGTTTTACCCACATTCGCATTTGACCAATTTAACCCCACGCTTGAACCAGTCACCGCTCCAAGCGAAAGATTTACAGGCACCAATACTGCTTTTAATACAACAGTGTTAGATGTATTCGCAATACCCATTTGATTGTAACCAGCTACAGTATAAGTGTAAGCAACAGTAGGTGTTGGAACAAAATTATCAGCAAATGAAGTTGCATTAGCAATTACGTTAAACATAGCTGGTGGTAAACCATCGTCACTGCTACGAGTCACTTTGAAGCCAATTTCATTTTTAGGGTTAGCTAATGTCAATATATCTAGACTTGGCGTTGGATCTGTCCATGACAACACTTGACCATTAATCGCTAAGTCAATAATTTGATCAGGACGATTTACTGCGAAACCACCAACTTGAGCAGATTTGTCATTCCAGTAATCAAACACGAATGGACGCATAAAGTCGTTTTCTTCATGTCCAAGAATATGACAGTGCCACACATATTCCCAACCAAAGTCTTCTACTTTATTGCTTACCACTGCCGGGTTGCCAGTGATTGGATCAACTTGTGTAAAGCCTTCAATTACATTTGGTCCAACAGGTTGTGATGGATCGCGCGCACGCACACTGTTTGGCAAGCCGAATGGTAGTTTTGGCGCTTTAGCACGAACTGCAACAATGATGTCTTCCAAAGGATTCATGATCACTGTTTCTTTCCAACCAATTTCATCATCTGTTGGAGATTTCAACGTACCATCCCAACCCACACGGTTAATCACTTGAACGTTCACTAAGTGGAAATGCACTGGGTGAGAATCTACACCATTGTGTGTAATTTTCCAGAATTGTGTTTCACCATCTGTTACTTTTTCAGTAACTGGATCGACATAACCAAGTGGAATCGTCGTTTGTGTTAAAGCACTTACAAAAGGAAGTTCTACACCTAAAGTTGCATTCATGCGGCCATAGGTTGGATCAAACAACTCTTGAATTGCTTTATTTTGCACATATGCATTAATAGTTGTACCTGCTGCCGCTTTTGCTGCGCCAAGTGCATTTACATTATTAAGCACAGTTTGACATGCTGCCGCATTAGCACATTGCGGAATTGCAACACCACCGTTATAAGCTGTGCCAGCTGCATTAGTTAAACTTGTTGTTACAGAACCTGGTGCCGGTGTAAATTTAATCGCTTCAGGTGTTTTAAACGTCATTGCATTATATTTACCCAAGTAAATTGCACCTGTGTAAATGCGCGCTAAGGTTTCTGTAGCAGGGCTAATACCAGCGAAAGCCGAATTGTAACGTGGCTCTGGCACTACAGGCATTGGTTGCGTTTGTTTATGTAAAACTGGCACAGTGGCTGCAAGCGTAGCTACACCAGCAAAAGTGGAAGGTGTTGTTACTGCAGGTTGAACGTAAATTTGAATCATGGTGCGACTATTAGGACCATAGCCTGGCAATACGTTCTCAGCACCCCCAACACTGCTGTAATCACCCATACCAGTGTAATAGTCTATACGTGGATCACCTGCTGGCAATGGCGCTGGCGAATCGTTATAGAGAATTAACGTTTTGCCTGCATATTGCGAAAAGTCAACAACTGCATCAGCACGTCCAGCTGGGTTAATAAACAAGCCTTTTTCAAGGATGTTTAATAAAGTAGTACTGCGTTTGTTAGCCTCGTAGTTCATGATGGTTGAAGGAATGGTCACATCATTTGCCAAGAAACCACCTTCGTTACCAATCAAGTGAATGTCTGGGCCTGCAGTTGCAGGATCAGGCACACCAGCGCCAATAGCTAAGAAACCAGAGGTATTACCCCAACCAGTTCCCACTAAGCCAGCGGTCATAGCGCTACTTCCATCAGGGAATTTAAATTCCGCATTCGGGTTACCAAACGGTACTGCTGGAATTCCCGCTGGATAGTACAAGTTAGGATAGCTGGTATCAAAATGTACCATTTTTACTTCAGTACAATCAGCTATTGCTGGTGTTGAACCATCAGCACGCTTTTGATTGCCATCACACAAAGTAGGTTGTGCTGTTGGATCAAGTGGATCATTAGGATTTGTGGTCACCGCATCAGCTGCAACATAAAAGCCTAAGTTCACAAAGCGGTCGTTCATGGCATTTAACATACGGAAGCGATAAGCCTTTGGCTCTACTGTCATGGTTGGATAAGCTTGACCATTAATCACAGGGGTATCGACAAATGCCTCTGGGGTAGTGCTTACTTCGCTTAAACCTGTATCCACAGGCACACCACCTGAGGTTTGTTGCGCCAAGACGTGTTCACCATTAGGTAAACGGTCGTAATAGGAAGGAAACACTGGCCAGAAGTAAGGACCCCAGTCCCAACGACCGACTGGTTTTGTACCATCGATAGAAGTTGGATCTTGGTTTGTTTCATAAACGTGCGGGAACCATAAATCACCTTCTTGGCCCCAATATTGCGTATCCCACTTCGCATCTTGGATTGAAATGTCTTTTGGTACAAAAGTCTTATCTTGAATCACCAATGGAATTTCATCTACTGGTAATTGATTTGCTGCGATTGCAGCTTGCTCAACAGGATCTTGCAATTTGTATGGTGCTGCTTCACCAGCATACACATTCAAACGTGTTAGACCAAATGAGTGATCGTGATACCACATCAAACGTGCACTTTCGCCATTTGGGAAGTAGTACGTCATTGCACCCGGTCCTGGATCAGGCATATCAGGCACGTTGACTGCACTTGCGCCACGTAAGTAGCCTGCAGCATCTGCTGGAGCGACCCCTTTAGCAGCCGCTTCAGCAGCAACACTCAATGGGTTATTAGCGTCAGCTTCACCAGCTGGCGCAATCCATTCATGCGGCGTGCCGTCACTAATCCATGGGTTGTCACCACCATGTAAGTGTAAGAGCGCTCTGTTTTGTGTATATTTTACTTTTCCATCCGGGCCAAAACCTGCACCTGGCAACATTTCATCCACTGGCAAGAACAAATCACCCTTACGAGCGCCACCTGGCAATGGATTGCCACTTGCGTCTTTATCGCCACGACCTATAGGCAATAAGTTCACAAATTTAAGGCGTGTTGGCGTATTGCGATTCGCACTAATCTCTGGACCGAGGTAATGTGGCTTGTCGTAACCGAATGCCTGTGCGCCATTTGGCATCAAGATAGGCGTACCATCAATATTTGTCAGTGCAACACCTAAACTTTTTGCACTTTTACTAGCACCCCCAGTGGAAGTTGCTATTGGGTCTAACTGCACGTAGCCGCGTACCAAAGAACCACCAGCTTTTAAATCACTGTGAAACTGTTCTTTGTATTCAACTACGGCAATTTCATAGTAATCATCCGCAGTCACCACGCCTTGCTGATTGACCCATTTAACTGGAATTGCTCTTGGAATATATTTTCCTGAGCTGTCGCCAACTGGACCACCTGGGTCTGCTAGACCTGGGAGTGGATCTTTAAATTTACGTAAAGCTGTACCAGTATCACAAATGCCACCTGGTACTGGTACTGCAGCTGCACCTGTTGCGTCATAACACGCTGTTGGCGAATGCAAACCGCTCGGACTGTTTGCGTAATATGTTTGTTGTTTGATTGCTGTACCATCCGCGGCAGTATTGTCACCAAAACCGTCGCCAGCAAAAGCACTGCCAAATGGTATGGTGAGGGTCGCCAGTGCGAAAAAGCACATACGTCTCGCCAAAGATTTAAACTTTAAGGAATTTTTCATTTTTTGCCCCTGAGCAAAATACTGCATTGATAAAAGTTAAGCCACTAATGAAAGAACGTCACATTTGTGTGACTTTTTCACAACGCAATCTTATACAAAGTTACCTACCATTACTCTAAGTGATAACCCGCATTTTAAAGTAGGGTAAACCCTACCTATGACTAATATTTAGGCAAAAATGATGTGGAAATAAAGCAGAGCAAGCAAATGAGTAGGGTAAATAGTTAGACGTACGGCGGATTATTGCATAGGTAAAACGAGACTATCGTGTGGTGATAATGCCTTTTTCGATAGCATATGCGGTTAAAGCCGCTGAATTATGCAGGTCTAATTTTTTCATTAAATTAGATCTATGTTTCTCTACAGTTTTAATACTGACACACATTTGGCTAGCAATTAGCTTGTTAGTATTGCCTTCTGCAACAAGTTTAAGCACTTCTCGTTCTCGCTTAGATATTTGCTCCCATGCAGAACTTTCATTGTTCATTGAGCCGCTTAGATACTTGTTAAACAATTTATCAGCTACATCTGGTGTAAGATAAGTTTTACCGCCAATCACTTTATGGATACCCAATATTAGCTCGTCGCGCGTCGCTTGTTTAAGCACATACCCATTTGCACCAGCTTTAATTGAATCACGAATATATTCTTCCGCGTTGTGTGCTGTCAGCATAATCACTTTAATACTGGGGTCTCGTTGCTTGATTTCAGCTAGCGCTTCAGAGCCATTCATTACAGGCATATTAATATCCATTAATACCACATCTGGCTGTAAAGTAATCGCCTGACGGATGGCATCTCGACCATTATCCGCCTCTCCTACCACTTCCAAGTTAGGATCTGACGAAATCATGGCAATCAAACCCTGCCTAAGCAAGGTATGGTCCTCAACAATCAATACCCTGAATTTTTTTTCCATTTTATATTTGCCTGTTACGGTCTCAGGCTAATAGGTCTATTGTTATTGCTACTATTTACACTAGAGTTTGTTGCATCTACAGTCGAATTACCAGTGCGCGGAACAGGTCTTGGTATACCATTTACCACGCCATCTGTAGCGACAGTTGCTTGCGATGTTTTTTTGGGTACGAACACAAACTCCCATTCTGAATACTTCATCTTTCCTTCAAGGCTGCGATTTTTTTCAGAGAATTCTGCTCTTTTGAAAGTTTCCATATCCGACAAACTATGTACACCTATAATTCCACCATTAGAAGCAAGCACCAATCCCCAATCGCCTTCACCAGTGAAAGGGTCGCGGTAAATTTTACGCAAATACCTTTTATTTGATGTGTTATCTCCATCAGTTCCCAGCAAAGCCTCTAGACTGGTAGGAAATCCTCCACCAGATTTTTGATAAAACTGACCAATGGCATTTCGAAACTGATTACCGATAAAAAGTAGTTCTTGTTCTTTTTCGCGCTGCATTTGGGTATGCCATATTTGTGCCACTGCGCCCATCGCTATCATCATCACGGCGAGAATAGCCAGCACGCCAATATAAGTAAAACCCTTAGCAGAATTGACAGTAATTATCTTACCATTCCGCATAGGCCGTACCGTCTGCCGCATTGCCAGGCGCACCGCTTTTAATATCAAAAACTGCACCTTTTGTACCATTGCTTGGCGCTATCGTAACCCAGGATGCTGCCGTTTCTGTAATCGGGTCGCTTGGAATGCTGCGTAAATACTTGCGATCAACCAAATCTTGCAAGGCTTCAGGATACTGACCCGTATCGCCATAAAATTTATCTAGAGCCTCGCGCATCTCACTCAGATCATGTTTCAATATCACTTCTTTGGATTGACTTACCCTGCCAAAATATTTTGGTGCTGCCATCGATAGCAATAATGCGATAACTGCCATCACCACCAGCAACTCTATTAATGTAAAACCACGTCTCATTAGTTTGTTATTCATAGTTACCACTCTTTATAAGGGACACCATTAAGCCCCTTAGCTTCAGACTTTGAGTAAATGTCAAATACATCTTCACCTGGGTTTGGGTTTTTTGCACTGCTCGAATAACTTCTCAAACCCCAAGTTTCAGCTGGCGAAAGGCCCGGCTCAGCAAATGGATCTGCAGGTATTCTTCGCAAAAAAAATATTTTTTTGGGTGTAGGTGATTTCACGTCCTCCACCCCATCTTCAAGAACTTGCAGTGTGGGCGGATACCCAGTAGCACCTACTACAGGCGTAGCTGTCACACGCCCATCATCATAAGCTTGTTTATAGGCATCTATTGCATCACGCACAAGTCGCAACGATTTTCGCAAATCCTGCTCCTTGTTACGCTGAACAATTACCTCGCCCATTGGTGCCGCCATGGTGGCTATTAAAGCCAAAATTGCAAGAGACACTACTAATTCAATTAAGGTGAAGCCACTTCCACACTTAGGGTTGCGATTCACTTTAAAAAAACCTTCACCATTGTTATTGTACTGGCTGCAAGGTGGCATCTACAGGTGCGGGTAATGTGGCATCTGTCATTCCTGCGGCGGCTGGCAATTGAGCTTCAGTTGGCGTTGGCTCTGCAGGCACTACACTTCTAGGCACTGGTAATGTGAAACCACGTGACACATTTCCTGCTCGCACCTTACTTTGTGCTGGACTTAACTGTTGCTGCGTTGCTTGCGGCGCTATTGGTTGAACCGCATTAGGTTGAACAGGTTTAACTGTAACTGGCGCCGCAGGGTTAACAGGAATTGCTGGAACAGGGGCTACCTGTTGAAATTGTTGAGGCGCAAAATTATTTTGACCACCGCTCGCACCATCAATCTTTATACTGTCCATTTTCTGAACTGTAAGTGGGCGAGATTTAGGTGCGTTGCTCGTTCCAGATGAGAATGAAGAAAAGCCTGCATCAGGTTGATGTTGGTTCCGTATAATATGCGGCGTAATTGAGAGTATGATTTCTGTCTTCGTCTTATTGGTGTTGTGACTAGAAAACAATCTGCCCAAAATTGGCAAATCACCTAGCCCAGGTATTTTGCTGGCTGATTCGATATCGTTTGCACTGATTAAGCCAGCCAATACTTGCGTTTCGCCATCTCTTAATTGCAACACAGTGCTCACATTACGCGTGCCTATTTGATAGGCAATCGTGCCTGATGAAGCGTTAGTAACTTGGCTGGCAATATTGCTAACTTCCAGCGCAGTTTTAATTGAAACATCGCCATCCATATGGATATCTGGCTCTACTTCTAGCTTTAAGCCCACATCCAAGTACTGCACACTGCCAGTCACCACTGGTGTACCAGTTGAAACTGGCGTCACGGAGTTTGTTATGACTGGCACCTTGTCACCAATATGAATTTTTGCTTTTTCGTTCTGTTTTACGCGAATACGCGGGCTCGCAAGTATATTTGTCGCACCATCGGTTTTCTTTAAGTCTAGAATCAAACTAAGTGCACCTGCAGAGGAAAACACATTGATTTGTGAGCTGCTAATTCTTTTCAGACTTTCTAAAGTGGTACCACCGTTATTAGATGAATTTATCGCACCTGTTGTAGGATTTACTCCACCACCAGAGGCAGATGACCCCACCGCAAATGTTATTTGATCTGGATATTTAACACCTAATTGCATCAATTTGTTATGTGACACCTCTAAAACCTCAACTTCTAACATCACTTCTGGAACCGCTTGGTCTTGACCGGCAAGTAGCTTAGCAGCAAGCTCCACAACATCTGGCGTATCACGTATCACAATAGAGTTATTTGCTTCATTCACATAAATATCGTTCGATTTAAGCACGGTCTTCAACATTGTCAACATTTGTTTTGCATCTGCGTTGGTAAGATGAAAGTCGCGCACTACAAGGTCCTGATACTCTTTAACCTTTGCAGGGGTATTAGGATAAATGTATATAGTTGTGTCATTAATGACCTTTTTCTCAAGTTGATTTTGCATCAACACCAGGCTTACCACATCCTCAACTGAAGCATCTTTTACAAAGATTGTCGCTTTCAAATCATTTTTAACATCTTTATCCAGCAGGATATTCAAACCACTACTTTTAGATAGCGCTTCTAAGATCATTTTAAGGTTTGCATCCCTAAACTGCATGGAGACTGGTTTTTTAAAGTGTGAAGATAAATCAGGCATTTGACTAGGATCTCTTCCGCCAAATTTGGCTACTTCTATTTCTTCTTTTAACTTATTAGCTTCTGCATTTTTTGGATTTTCCATGAGAATTGGACGCAAAGCATTTCTGGCTTCCGCATATTCACCACGATCCATTGCCTCTCTGGCTTGCAATATGGCATCAGAATGTTTGTTACTTCTTGCCACCTCTAGCAATCCCATTTTCGCTTGATCATTTACTGGATCGATATCTAACACACGGTGATAAAGCGTTTCAGCGTCGCTAGCATTTCCTTGGCCAAGTGCCATCGAAGCATTAATTAATAATTTATTAATGGCTTTGTCACGTTCTCTTAAATAATCTGCACGGTATGGCGCACTTTCTGGGTGATCCTCAGATGACTGTTTAAGTTTCGCCACTCCTTCTTCAATCGGACCTGTTTTTGCTTGTTCCATCGCAACTTTATGGGCTGGATCATTGGCGCAACTGGTAACAAGTGACAACATTACAATCAATGCCAAATGTCTGGTCAGCTTCACCAAGAATCCCGGGCGTTTAACCGAACCCATAGTTTGTGTTAAATGAAAAGTCATAATATTCACCTTATGCGCAATGTTTGCTTAATGTTAAGTGGTAGATAAGTCATCGTAAAGTTACCGCTATTTATTCCCTCTACTCGATAAATTCCGTCGAGCGTTTCCCCTTGAGAAACGGAGTATATTCTGCCTGCTTTTGTGAGGTAGATTGTTGATTTACCTCCTGGTTCATCGTAGCTACCCATAAAGCTATAAGGCAATGGTGGCGCAGTCGGAGGCGGAGGCGGCGGAGGCGGAGGCGCTGGTGGCATCTTCACTGGCTTGGGGGGCGGTGGCGGCACATACCAAGATTTACTTTTAAAGACATCTTCTTCTGCCTTGTCCCTAAAGTGTCTAGGTTTTAGCTTATCCAAAGCTAATTGTGCAGACTCTGTGTTGACCGCTACTCTCGTAGTTTTTGAAGTCGTGACGGCTGCTTTTCTTGCATCATCGCCAGAAGGTGCACGCAGGGCCAAAAACGCCGCCACTCCGCCCAAAGCCAAAATTGCTAACCAACGTTGTTTAGTATCCAATTAATGCTCCCTTCTTAAATAAAGGGTAAACATTAAGATTGAGTCTGTCTGAGCATCACCGATTTTCTGACGCTGAAACGCAATATTATCTAGCGACACATTGTTTACTTTTGGCAGAATGGTTGAAATAAATTCAACCAATTGTGGATAAGTGCCTTTGATTGGCAATGTTAATTGATAACTTAATACATTACCTGGATTTGTTTTAAGTACACGATATTCAGCCTGCTTTGGGACCAGGCCTACTTTTAGTGCATCTTGCATCATTGTCTCAAGCGTGTCTGGTGCGGAATTTTCTGTTGGGAAATAGGCATCAAACGTTTCTATTTGGCCTGCTGGCGCTTGACGTGCGGCAGCAACGGACGCTTCTTGCATACCAGCCGCATTTTGCTGCAGATTAAGTGCATGTTGGGTAGTCTCTGCCAACGCATGTCGCAATGGCATAACTGCGCCCACATAAAAGCCAATAGACCCCGCCAACAATAGAAAAAATGCCATCCACTGCCATGTTAAATGCCTTGCCCAGCGCAATAAATCATATCCTAGCCGAATTAAGGTTTTTCTACCCATGCGGCCTCCAAAGTAAAGCGAATTGGCTTGTCTGGATTTTGATCATCAATTTTGTGATCAAGTAAATACACATTGCTTAACACAGGCTGCTCGCGCAAGGCGCGCACATAATCAAACATGGCTTTAAAATCTTTCGCCTCGCCAGTCAATTTCACTTTGGCGTCTTTGGCGTTTGGCTCAACACCTAACAAGGCAATGTTTTCACCTTTTGCTTTCTCTAAAATCACAAAAAGATTATCCCAAGGCAGATTAAGCTTCTGAATCACTTTGTTGTAATACACAATGACATCTTTAGTATTCGCAGTGACATTGCCTATTGCTGGTAGGCGTTCTTGGTTGAGCTTGCTTTCAGCTTTCTCAACAATAGATTCGAGTTGCATTTTTTCATTGTTTAAACTAATGTAGTACCAAAATACAATAGCCCCTAAGGCCAATGCCAAGGCTAGCAGAGCAACCCCAATCAGATATTGCCAGCGTTTATCTTCAGAAAAATCTAACCTAAGCGCGCGCACGTATACCTCCTGGCGTGAATTTACCTTTTAACAGTGCATTTGCGTTAATGGTAAGTGCGCGCATATTCCAGCCTTTTAGTTGCAAAGTACCCAGATCAACATGCTGCGGCGCACATAATAATAAATCTCTAGATTTGTTATCGGCACCTGCAATCAAAAATTCACGCGCCAAAAGTCTCGGCAAGGTCTCTTGCCAATCATCATCTAAGCGTACCGTCCGCAATGTCGTGCATTCACCTTGCGTAAAGGAGCTCAAGCAAGCATTACCTGACTCTACAAGCACAAACCATTGTTCATCCGCTACCATATGTTTACGAACTAAGTTAAAGGCAGACATTAAGTAAGGCTGAACTGAACAAAGCTTCATATTTGAATTTTTTGCTGATTGCTCGATGGCGGCTAGAAAGTTGCGGTCAATTGCACTGGCAATTTGTTGATCTACCGCCAGCGCGCCATTCCAACGTAGCGTCCAGTCCTTTGCATCTTCGCCATAAACTTCGACAAAGCAAAATCGCACATAGGCTTCTTCTTCTGCCTCATCTTTTAAATCAGCTTGCACTGGCACGAGCACATAACGTACAAAATGGCTGGAAAGCATGATTTTTACATCTGCTTTTCCTCCAGCGACAGCTAACAACTTTTGCATAGCGTTAAATGCTGGTTGCCACAAAGCTTGATCAGCATCTAAGGCTGCGCAATCTATAGACTTTGCAAGCACCTCGCGCGGTTGCAGACCGCCTGAAAAGCGCACCATAGTGACCTTATCAGGTGCTAAAACGAAATGTAAACGATCAGACCACAAAGGTAACACGATTAATCTCCTTTAATGTAGTCTCGCCATTTTTAACCAATTCGAGCGCGGCTTCGCGTAAGAATCGCGTACCATTTCGATGCGCCGCCTCGCGGATAAGACGTGATGGCGCACGGTCTATGATCATTTCGCGGATTTCATCATTAAGTAAAAGTAACTCTGCTATGGCTTTGCGGCCTTTAAAACCTGTTCCACGGCAATGACCACAACCACGTCCTGTCTTAAATTTCCAACCTTTCACATCTTTTGCACTTAAGTCAGAAATCGCTAGTAACTCTGCATCTGGTTTTTCGCTGACAGAACATTCTGTGCAATTGACGCGTACCAAGCGTTGCGCCAAAATGCCATTCATGGCAGAAACAAAACTATATAAATCCACCCCCATATGCATAAAACGACCAATTACATCCAACACATTGTTGGCATGTACTGTGGTATATACCAAATGTCCTGTTAAAGCCGATTGAATAGCGATTTGAGCAGTTTCAGGGTCGCGTATCTCGCCCACCATAATCTTGTCAGGGTCGTGACGCAATATTGAACGTAAGCCTCGAGCAAAAGTAAGGCCCTTTTTCTCATTGACTGGAATCTGCAAAATGCCTTGAAGCTGGTATTCCACAGGATCTTCAATTGTAATAATTTTATCGTGACCATCGTTAATTTCAGTAATTGCAGCATAGAGCGTCGTCGTTTTACCGCTACCTGTTGGACCTGTCACTAACATCATGCCATAGGGCTCACGCGCCATTTTGCGTAATGAGGCAATTGCTATTTCATCAAACCCAAGATAATCTAATCTCAGCCCTTTGATTTGGTCTGAAAGCGCCTGTTTATCCAAGATACGCAAAACTGCATCTTCACCATAAATACTTGGCATAATCGAAACTCGAATATCAATCTCACGTCCGCGCATAGACACCTTAAACCGTCCATCTTGCGGTACGCGCGTTTCTGCAATATCCAGCTCAGAAATGACCTTAATCCTTGAAATCACTTGTTCTGCCACTTGTAGGCCATCCGTAGAGCCAATGGTTGTAAGGACGCCATCGATACGGTATTTAATGACTAAGCCGGAAGCGTTAGTTTCAAGGTGTATATCGCTCGCCTCAGAACGCAAAGCGTCGTACAAGGTAGAGTGCACCAATTTAATAACCGGGCTGGTGTCCTCGCTAATGCTTTTGATAGATAACTCTTGAGTTTCACTACCAGTGCTGACAATGCCGCCTTCAGCCGCAAACACGCTATCCATCGCCCGAAGACCTTCCTCTTGACGATTAAGGAAAGCGGTAATTTCTGAAGGATGTGCCAATTGCCAAACAAATGCCTCACGCACACGCTCTTCAGCCCATGCTTGCAGACGTGTGTTGAATGGGTCACCAAAAACGAGTTGCAACTTGCCTTTCCCATCACGGAAAGCAATACATTCATGCTCTAAGGCGCTAGGAAAATCAATCACCTCAAAATCTGCCGTCATTTTGTGCAGACTTTCCATCGATAACACTGGGTAATATGAGGCAGCGCCAAGCGCTTCCATCATGTCTGCATTATTAAGGCCTGTCATATCAGTGAGCACTTCAACTAAATGACGGCGCGAACGTGCAGCATCCACTCGCGCCTGCTGTATCTGCTCGCGTGTGATTTTAATTGTCTCTTTTACAGCCGTATCAGATTTTACGGTTGCTACTGTTTTCGCTGCTGCCTTCATTACTGAATGCTCCCTGCCAGCTCAAATATTGGAAAATACATCATCACCACTATGCCACCAATCACCAATCCAATAAAACCCATTAACAATGGCTCAAATAGCTTGGTAAACCAATCTATCCATCGAGCCATATCATCATCAAAAAAGTTAGCAATACGATCCGCCATGTCATCCAAACGGCCCGTGCGTTCGCCAACGCGCAACAAACGAACAGCAATCGGCGTTGTTAAGCCGTGCTTCTCCAAAGATTCTGATACGGGTTTTCCTTCGCGGATGCTTTGTGTCGCCTGAACAAGTTGTGTTCTCAGGTCATGTTGTAATATTCCAGACACCATCTCAAGCGCTGGCACAACAGGAACACCCCCCTTTAGTAACATACCTAGTGTTCTGTAAAACCGTGCCAATTGATAGATTAGCATACGGTTACCCACACTTGGAAGCTTTTTCAGCTGATCGAAAGCCCAAGCCTTGACTGATGGTTGCATAATTGCATAAAACACACCAAAAAATGCTAAAGCCATCAACGTTAATACAAAGGGTTTATGCTCGCCTAACAACTGCCCCCATCCCATTAAGACGCGCGAAAAGAAAGGTAAATCGTGCCCCATGTCTTGATAAATTTGGCTGAATTTTGGAACAACATAAAGCATCAAGAACATTACTACTAGAAAGCCTGCTATCAAAAGTACAACTGGATAAATCGATGCACTAGTAATTTTTTTTCGAATGGCGTCAATTTGTGTTTGGTAACTTACATAACGTGTGAGCGAGTCGCCAATATTGCCAGTTTTTTCGCTAGATCTAACCATTGCAACGTATAGCGGTGGAAACTCACCAGGAAACTCTTGCAGCGCCACAGACAAGGATTTACCCTCGTATAGTTTATTAATAATCGCTTGCACAATTTTGCGATTTTTGACGCGGCGTTCTTTTTCTAGAATAGTTTCCAGCGCTTCAACTTGCGGCAAACCTGCATCCATCAAGGCGAGCAGTTCTTGGCTAAAGAGGGAAAGAGAAAATCGTGAGGTAAAAAGTTTAGGGAGTTTTACAAATGGCTCCACAGAGCGAACTGAAACAACTGTAAAACCGCGCTCGAGTGCTTGCTGCCTTGCTTCATCAGCTGAGCCTGCGTCTATGTCAAGTTGTGCAATTCCTGCACCATGTCGCGCTGCTTTTACCCTGAATTGCATTTAGTCAGAATCCCACTATTTTTATTATTGTTAAATTAAAACTCACAGCCCATTCCACTCTCATCTTATATTACTCACCGATTTCAAAGCGGGACTTTAATCTTACGCATACACACCATTTGCGTCAAGGAGAAGTGATAGCCCAAGTGGACTAAGCAATTGTAAATATTCGAAATTTATACAGCAGAAAATTAGCGATTGCGGGATCTGCGATCATTGATAGAACGACGCTCTTCAATGGTTAATGATTGGTTGTGGATTGACCACATGCATGCAATGGCGGTTCCAGTTTCTGCAGTGGAAGTAACAGAAAACCAACCGCCTGCATTTTCTGCACGCTCCCGCATGCCAGTTAAACCAAGCCCTTTAGATTCGCTATAGCCTTGTTTGTCAGCAATTTTTTGATAATCAAAGCCTTTGCCATTATCTTTAATCCAAAGATGAATATGCCTACCCTCTTTTTTGAGCACGATTTGAATGTTATTGGCTGCGCTGTATTTGCAAGCATTATTAACAGCTTCTTGCACAATACGAAACATCTCGGTCTTAAGTTCTTTATCAATATCACTTTCTTGCACGTTGGCTACATCTAAGCTAAACACCAAATTTTGATATGTCTGCTGCTGCTCACGACAAAACCAACTGAGTGTTGCAATTATCCCAATATCATCAAGAAGTGAAGGTCGCAAATCCATCGAAATCCTTCTCACTTCTTCAATTGCGCCCTGCAATTTCGGTACAACCATTTCAAGTTTAGTGTTTTGAATACTACTTTCTTGCATCATTGCGCTTAAATTATTTTCAACGAAAAATTTAATTGCACTCAGTGTTTGCCCTATGCCGTCATGTAGCTCTAGCGCAATACGTCTACGCTCCATTTCCTGCGCACTTAAAATCTCTCGTGACAAAGACCTTAGTTGCACTTCAGTTTTTAGTAGTTTTTGCTCAAGCTCTACGTGTTCGTTAATGTTGGTAATCACTGCAAAACTGCCTACTCGCCCACCATCTGCATCAAAACGGGGTTGCGGCGAAACCTTTACCCAAACGTTAGCCTGATTTTTGGCTTTTAATCTGACTTCATAAGGTGTATTTTCACCCTTAATGATGGCCAACTTTTGCTCAGTCCAACCCTCCAAATTGTCAGCATCTATAAAATCACTTAGGTATTTGCCAACAATCTGATTCCTCGGGTAGCCCAATATTTTCATCATCCGCCGATTGACATAAACAATCTTGCGCTCCAAGTCCTGAATCACCATGCCCTCGTTCATCGTATCTACAAGCGTTTGATACTCATGCTTTCTCTGCAGCAGCTCATGCTCTGCCCACTTACGCGCCTCTATTTCTTGCTTAAGCTTTAGATTTGCTTTTTTGAGTGCGAGATTTTTTACTTCTGCACGCTTTTCTAACAAACTATTTAAATGGTCTATTTCTAGCTCGGCACGCTTAATCTCGCTAACATCACTCACCAACACTACAACCAAACCTTCCCTAGGCTCATGTCGTGAGGAGTAATTATTAATTTGAAAGTGCAAATGCCGATTTAATGCTTTATCAAAGCCTTGAAACTCTGCGACATTACCCGTCGAGCCAACATTTTCAATCAGCTTACTTAAGCCTGCAAGGCAACATGATTGGTCGCTACAGCTTGCATGCAACATATCGTGCATGCTTCTACCCTTCACATTTTTAACGCGGCCTAATTTCCATTGCTCGATAGCGCGATTTGCACGAATTATTTGCCCACTTTTATCTACCAAGCATATGATTTGCGGCAAAGAATCAACCGCTGATTCCCATTCCTTTTTAACGTTCTCAATGAATTTAAAATTTGGCACATCCAAAGGTGCGCTTTTCACAGATGAAGAAATAGCTACATTGCTTGCTTGCTCCTTGATATTCCAAGAAACATCATCTCTTGCGATGACGTCATCCAAATTTAGGTCACCAATATCACTTACCGTCAAAACCAAATGCCCATTTTTATCCATATCATCGACTTCAAAAGGATTGAGCTGTATATGAATATTGCGTTTTAGAAACTCATCGTGAGCGCGATAGCCAATACCGGCGCCAGTTGTAAGAATTTTCTTTGATAAATCTAGGATTTTTTTAAAATAACAGTTTTGCGCTTTGCAATTTGGATGCATCAGTGAGTGCATCATGCTACCGCTAATTAGATTAACCGCGCCCAAACCCCATTTTTCAGCAGTTCGGTTAGATCTCACAAGACTACCATCTACATTTAGCACGCAAATGAGCTGAGGGACCGAATCAACCGCAGATTCCCATTCAAATTTTACCCGTTCAACCACCTCCAAATTGCGCACTGCTTTTTTGGATTTCTGATGATAAGTTGGGGATTTAGTCGCCATGTGTAGGCTAAGTATAATGGTTTTTTCTTATCTCTGAAATGCACCAGCTAGCTGGCGGAGAGAGAGGGATTCGAACCCTCGACAGAGTTGCCCCTGTGCCACCTTTCCAGGGTGGTGACTTAAACCACTCATCCATCTCTCCGAAATATTGCGCTGGAGGCGGATTATAGCCGATGTTAGCAAGTAAATGAATCAGGTTTACTGGTCAAGCCTTTAATAGGTAAGTATTGACCTCACCCTTTCCTTTGACTTCTATCAGGCCACGCGCCTCCAGCTTGTAATCTTTCTTTATCAATTTTTGGGTTGCTTCACTCACTTGAATAGCCCCTGGCGGCGCGGTTTGCTCCATGCGACTCGCCATGTTGACTGGGTCTCCCCAAATATCATATGCGAATTTTGAGGTGCCTATCACACCAGCAACCACAGGGCCGCTACTAATACCAACGCGCATTTGCAGTTTTTTGCCTGTCTCCACATTAAAGGTGGCAAGTGCGTGTTGCATCTCAATCGCAAGTTTGGCAATCACACTTGCATGTTCGTCAAGCCCAACTGGTGCGCCGCCAATTACCATATAGCCATCGCCAATAGTTTTAATTTTCTCCAAGCCATATTGCTCTGCCAATATATCAAAACGAGAAAACAGTTGGCTTAAAAGCTCAACCAACTCTGCAGGCGACATCGAGGCAGTAAGTTTGGTGAATCCTACGATATCCGCAAACAGCACTGTTACCGCCTCGTGGCTATCTGCAATACGCATATCGTTATCTTTAAGACGCGTGGCAATAGATTTAGGTAAGATATTCAGTAACAATTTTTCTGAGCGTGCCTGTTCAAGACTTAGTTCCTGCAATGTGCGTTCTTTCTGATTTTGAAAATAGCGCATTACACCATATAAAATACATGCTGTTCCCATGATATTCATCAGGAAAAAAGTATCTTTAATATGGCGAGGAATTGGCAACGAGTTGCCCGCAAATAAATAATTCAGCTTCCAAGATAGCACTGCAAGCAACGCAAACAATATCAGCCAAGGCGTTGATTGTCGTGTGCCAAGTATCATCAGCGCACCAATGGGCGAAAGAATTGCCCAAATGGCAATCCCGCTTGAGGCTTCATAACCGCCAATCGCCCATTGCATAAAAAACGGCATGACTAGCAACATGACCAGCTGCGTAAAAGTAAAATACTCAAACTTTTTTGAGCGGTAAAAAATAAGCAGGCTTGCATAAGAAACAATGATATACACATAAGGCACCAGCGCCATAAGTGCGTAACCTTCGCCCAAACCAGATAGCGTAAAAATCCAAAAAATACAGACCAAGCTTTCGGCAAAAACGAGTAAAGCGAGTATGGCCTTACCTAGGCTAGAATCAGTGGGGTGACTGATACTCTGCCAAAATTCCCGCGTTGTAATTTTAAAACCTGTTGCAGATTCCGCCATAAATGAATTTTTTTACCCTAAAAATTGCTATTTGATTTCAGTTGCCGCAAACTATAGCCTAAGCTAGGCAAGATGAATAGAATTAAGCCACTAAATGTAGCATAAAATTAATGTTTACACTTGCTTTGTAGCGCGCTAAGTATTAATGTAACAGTTGCTATTTTTTACTGAAATATGCGTCAATATTAAGCAAAAGCGTGCAATTTATTGTGCGTTACAGCGTATGAATCATATTCATGTTCATGGCCATTAGTCAGTATCGCTAATTACTATAAAATTTAATTTTGAGGAGCACAGCATGGGTTTGGAAACATTAAGCAGCTTGGGCGTAAAACACCCTTTTAAAGCTAAGTACGATAACTATATTGGCGGCAAATGGGTCGCACCAGCAGACGGCAAATATTTCGACAACGTGAGTCCAGTAACAGGTAAGGTATTCTGCCAAGCGGCACGTTCTAGCGAAAAAGACATCAACATGGCGATTGATGCTGCTCATGCAGCAAAAGATGCATGGGGCAAAACCTCATATGCAGAACGCGCAAACATCTTAAACAAAATCGCAGATCGCATTGAAGCAAATTTAACGGCAATCGCAACAGCCGAAACCATTGATAACGGCAAACCTATTCGCGAAACAACCTATGTAGATATTCCGCTCACCATAGATCACTTCCGCTACTTTGCGGGCGCCATTCGCGCACAAGAAGGCTCAATTTGCGAAATTGACGAAACAACAGTTGCCTATCATTTCCACGAACCACTTGGTGTAGTCGGTCAAATCATTCCTTGGAACTTTCCAATTTTAATGGCAGCTTGGAAACTAGCACCAGCATTGGCTGCAGGGAACTGCATTATTTTAAAACCAGCAGAGCAAACACCTGCTGGCATCTTGGTGGTGATGGAATTTATTGCCGATTTATTGCCGCCAGGTGTATTAAATATTGTGAATGGTTTTGGCTTAGAAGCTGGCAAACCGCTTGCTAGCTCAACCCGAATCGCAAAAATCGCGTTTACTGGCGAAACTTCTACAGGTCGCTTAATTGGTGGCTATGCAGCCCAAAACTTGATTCCAGCAACGCTTGAACTTGGCGGAAAATCGCCAAACATCTTCTTTGAAGATGTGATGGACAAAGATGATGCTTTCTTGGACAAAGCTTTAGAGGGCTTTGCGCTTTACTTGGTTAACCAAGGTGAAGTCTGCACCTGTCCATCACGCGTATTGATTCAAGAATCTATCTATGAAAAATTCATCGAAAAAGCCATTGCACGTACAAAAGCGGCAAAACAAGTCAGCCCGCTTGATATGAACTGTATGGTTGGGGCACAGGCTTCGCAAGAGCAAGTGGACAAAATCATGAGCTACATAAAAATTGGTCAAGATGAAGGTGCTCAGTTGCTTTTAGGTGGTACACGTCCTGATTTGGGCGGTGATTTGAAAGATGGTTTTTACGTTTCGCCAACCATTTTCAAAGGCCACAACAAAATGCGTATTTTCCAAGAAGAAATTTTTGGTCCAGTGGTTTCTGTAACAACCTTTAAAGATGAAGCGGAAGCATTAGCAATAGCCAACGACACGCTTTACGGCTTGGGCGCAGGCGTTTGGTCACGTAACGGCAATCGTGCATACCGCATGGGAAAAGGCATTCAGGCAGGTCGCGTATGGACTAACTGTTACCATCTCTACCCTGCACATGCGGCATTTGGTGGCTATAAACAATCTGGTATCGGCCGCGAAAATCACAAAATGATGCTTGATCATTACCAACAAACCAAAAACCTTCTCGTCAGCTACAGCGAGAATAAACTTGGTTTCTTTTAATTAAATGGTTTCGAAATAATACAATAAAGGGCGAATTTTCGCCCTTTATTGTTTGGAGAACTAAGATGGACGACATTAAAACTGAAATCAAAATCACGCGCATAGAGAGTACTGAAGCTGCAAATCAGCTAATTGACGAGTTAAGTGCCAAATATGGCGAGTTGATGTTTCACCAGTCAGGCGGGTGCTGCGATGGCAGCTCACCGATGTGCTTTGGCAAAGGCGAGTTTCAACTTGGCGCGTGCGACGTACAAATTGGCGAAGTGCATGGCGTTGGCTTTTATATGAGCGAATCGCAATTTGCTTACTGGGAACACACACACTTAACGCTTGATGTCGTCGCTGGCATGGGCGGTCAATTCTCATATGATAACGGCACAGGCAAGCGCTTCCATATCCGCTCGCGACTTTATTCCGACGAGGAGTGGGCGTATTTACAGAAGCACCCCGTTAAGCATTGCGTTACAGTTTAAGGCAAAACACTTGAATTTGAGGTAGAATACGCGCGGCGGGCCTCCCCGCATTGTAAAGTAGCCAACCTGGTCAGATGCGGAAGCAAGCAGCCACAACTATTGCGCAAGTGCCGGGGGCAAGGCTCGCCTTATTCTTTTTGATTCTGTAACAGAATTCCAAATTTAGCCTGTATTTTCAGATAAAATATCATAATGAGTTACCAAGTACTCGCGCGCAAATGGCGCCCAAAATCATTCGAAACCCTCGTCGGTCAGCCGCATGTAGTGCGTGCTTTGACAAATGCTTTGGAGCAGCAACGTCTGCATCATGCATACCTATTCACTGGCACGCGTGGCGTCGGCAAAACGACGCTGGCACGCATTCTGGCAAAATCACTTAACTGCGAAACAGGCATCACCGCTAAGCCTTGTGGTGTTTGCAATGCCTGCTCAGAGATTGACAAAGGGCGCTTTATTGATTTAATTGAAGTCGATGCGGCCAGCAACACACAAGTGGATGCAATGCGCGAGTTGCTGGAGAATGCGCAATACGCACCCACCGTTGGTCGCTTTAAAGTTTATATCATAGACGAAGTACATATGCTGTCTAAAAGCGCGTTCAACGCCATGTTGAAAACGCTAGAAGAACCCCCAGCACACGTTAAATTCATTCTTGCAACAACTGACCCACAAAAAGTACCCGTAACAGTTCTATCACGCTGTTTGCAGTTTAATCTAAGACAAATGGCTAGCACGACAATTGCTGAGTACCTACAAAGCGTACTTAAAACAGAAAATATTGCTTGCGAACCTACCGCTATCAACCTTATTTCGCGAGCCGCTGCGGGCAGTATGCGAGATGCGCTATCTCTTACAGACCAAGCGATTGCATATGGCAACCAAACGGTAAACGAAGCAGAAGTGCGTAGTATGTTAGGCGCGATTGACCAAAGCTATTTATTCGAACTTATTCACGCATTGCTAAACAACGATGGCGCGGCACTCATTGAGAAAGCCCAACAAATGGAGGCGCGAAGCATTTCATTTGAAGCCGCTTTGGCCGATTTAGCTAATTTGCTTCATCAAATTGCCATCGCGCAAACTGTACCATCGAGTATTGCCGCCGATTTGCCAGAGCGCGCAGCTCTGCTTGATATGGCGCAAAAGCTGCCAGCAGAAACTTTACAGTTGTATTATCAAATCAGTGTGCTCGGTCGTCGTGATATTGGCTTGGCGCCTGATGAATATGCGGGCTTTACCATGAGCTTGTTACGCATGTTGGCGTTCGCGCCGTCAGAAAAAGTCGCAAACACTCTTACCGAAAAAACAGAAACTCGCGCTACTCCAACTCAGGATAAAACGCCAGTGAACAAAACAATTACAGCTGAAAATTTAAGTCATGTCAAAGCGCCTGCTCTGGAAGCCAATATCCACGAACCTTCCAGCCTCATAGAAACTTCTCGAGAGAAAATTGAATCAAAATTGTTTGATGGCAACTGGCGAAATTTGGTTGAAAATAACCTAAAACTTGGGTTGGCGCGGGCATTGGCACAAAACTGCGAGCTTCTGAGTTATGATGAAAACAGCATGACTTTGCGTGTTTCAGAAAACCAAAAACACCTTGTGAGCGCAAGTTATCAGGACAAATTAGCCAGCGCTATCAACGAATTTTTTGGTAGAAAAATTATGTTGAGTTTTGAGGTAAATGGCGAAGCAAATACCCCAGCAATGCAAAAATCGACCGAAAAAGCCGTGGTGCAATCGAGCGCAGAAGCAGCAATTTTGAATGACGATTTTGTGCAAGCACTGATGCAAAATTTTGATGCACAAATTATCCCCAATACCATTAAACCAGTTTAAATAATTAGTTAGGAGAGCATAATGATGAAGGGCGGCATGGGCAATATGATGAAGCAAGCGCAAATGATGCAAGCGAATATGCAAAAGGCGCAGGCTGAACTTTCAAATATTGACGTAGAAGGCACGGCCAGCAACGGTTTGGTGAAAGTCACTATGAGCTGCCGCAATGAGATTAAGCGTGTGCATATTGACGACGCAGCCATGGATGACAAAGAAACGCTCGAGGATTTACTAGTGATTGCCCTAAAAGATGCAACACAAAAGGCGGAAGCCACTTCTACTGCGCACATGAGCCGTTTTATGCCAGCCGGGATGAAATTACCGTTTTAAAACGATTGCGCTAACAGAACCGTTTTTCCAATATTGAATTCATGAAAAATCCACCAGCTTTAGAACAACTCATCGAGTCGCTACGCTGCTTGCCAGGCGTTGGGCCGCGTTCAGCCTTGCGTATGGCGTATTACTTGCTACAGCATGATCGCAAAGGCGCGAATACCTTAGCGTTAGCACTTTCCGAGGCGCTTGAAACCGTAGGCCATTGCCAACTTTGCAATAATTTTAGCGAACAACTAGTTTGCCCTATATGCGCATCTGAAAAACGAGAGAATTCACTATTATGTGTTGTAGAAATGCCTACCGACGTGATGATGCTTGAGCAAACGCAATCATACAACGGCCTTTATTTTGTGTTGATGGGCAGACTTTCACCGCTGGATGGCATTGGCCCAAAAGAAATCAACTTAGAAAAACTACTCAAGCGCGCCCAGAACGGCACAGTCAACGAAGTCATCTTAGCCACCAATTACACAGTTGAGGGCGAGGCGACTGCTCACTATATTAGCGAATTACTAAAAGCGAAAAAAATAGCTGTTAGCCGCATTGCACGTGGCTTACCAATGGGTGGAGAGATTGAATATGTAGACAGTGGCACGCTAGCACAAGCTTTAGTTGAGCGCAGAACACTCACCTAAATTAATTGTAAGATATCAGCAGGTGTTTGTATCATTGTGTCTGCACCCCACTCTTGCGGCTTATCTGATTTATCAATATACCCAAATAGTGCCACCGCGGTTTTCATGCCCGCCGCTTTACCTGCTTCAATATCTCGTGCAGCGTCGCCGATATAAATACAATTTTCAGATTTAACTTGTGCGACTTTACATGCGAGCATTAACGTTTCTGGTGAGGGTTTTGGTTTGGCGGCATCATCTCCACTTACCACGCAAACTGCACGTGTATGCAAACCTAAACTTTGTACCAAAGGCTGCGTAAACCGGCGTGGCTTGTTGGTAACAATTCCCCAGTTGATCTTTTGTTTTTCAAGCGTTCTTAGGACTTGATCCATACCATCAAATAGTTTTGGTGATCGCGTAAAAACTTGGTCGTATAAATTCAAATACTCATCACGAAGTGCCAAAAAATTTGCATCACTTGGTGTGACTCCAAAACCTAAGCCAATCAAACCACGTGAACCATGCGAAGCTACTGGGCGAATTGTCAAATCTGATAGCATTGGTTTTCCGTGTTTTTTGAGCTGTAAATTAAGCGCAAACCCCAGATCCGGCGCGGTATCTACAAGCGTACCGTCAAGGTCAAATAGTACAGTGGTGATCATTTGACAAAATGCATCAAATAATTCACAGAAGTATCCGTTCCAAGGCTATAAACTTGAGTGAGCGGATTGTAGCTCATGCCTGATTGATGCGCTAGCGACAAGCCTGTAAACCGCGCCCAGCCTGCCAATTCAGATGGTTTAATAAACTTTGCGTAGTCGTGTGTGCCACGTGGCAGGATATTAAGCACATATTCTGCGCCAATGACAGCAAACAAATAAGACTTTGGATTTCGGTTAATGGTAGAAAAAAATACATGACCACCAGGTTTTACTAATTTGGCGCATGAGGCAACTACGCTGGTAGGATCTGGCACATGCTCAAGCATTTCCAAGCAAGTCACCACATCAAAACTTTCAGGCTGTTGTTCTGCAAGCTCTTCTACAGATCTCAGCTGATAATCAACCTTCACGCTACTTTCTAGGCTATGTAATTTTGCCACTTTGAGTGCTTTCTCGCCCAAATCAATCCCAGTGACAATCGCACCCTTTTAAGCCATTGATTCCGACAAGATGCCACCACCACACCCAACATCAAGTACAGTTTTCCCAGTAAGCGGAATCAAATTATTAATAGAGTTTAAACGCAGAGGATTAATGTCGTGCAAGGGCTTAAATTCGCTGGTTTTGTCCCACCACTTGTGCGCTAACTCACTGAATTTACTGAGTTCCGCCGTGTCAAAATTTGAAGATTTACTCATTTAAATTCACTCACT